>NZ_FNTG01000001.1:4500000-4761244 GCF_900104795.1 Burkholderia sp. WP9 | reverse complement strand
GTAGTACAGCTTCGCACGGCGCACGTCACCACGACGCTTGACGACGATGCTTGCCAGCAGCGGCGAGTACGTCTGGAACGTACGCTCGACGCCTTCGCCCGACGAAATCTTGCGGACGATGAACGACGAATTCAGACCACGGTTACGCTTGGCGATCACGACGCCTTCGTAAGCCTGAACACGCTTACGCGTACCTTCAACCACGTTCACGCTGACGATCACCGTATCGCCGGGAGCGAATTCGGGGATGGTCTTCTCGCCGAGGGCGCGCGCGATTTCTTCCTGCTCGAGTTTTGCAATCAGATTCATCACTGACTCCTAAGTCCATCTTGTCGGCGTTCGTACCTGCCTTGCACTAAGTTTCCTTATTGCGCTCGGCTACGGCCCCGATAGAGGATGGGTTCACATCAGGCGCCGTGCACGCATGCGCGGCGCCGCCTGGTGTCCGCTTGAAAGACCCAAGGCTTTACGCCTTCGACTCTTCCTTCGCGAGACTCGCAAGCCATGCCTCATCGGCACGGCTCAACATCTTGTTCTTTCTGGCCTTCACGATCAGATCCGGCCGTTTGTTCAACGTGTTGCGCAAGGCTTCACGCCGACGCCATGCTTCGATCTCCGCATGATGGCCGCCGAGCAGCACATCGGGCACACGCACGCCGTCGTATTCCTCAGGGCGCGTGTAATGCGGGCAGTCCAGCAGCACGTCGACAAAACTATCCTGCACCGCAGACTGCGAGTCGTTGAGCACGCCGGGCAACTGACGCACCACGGCATCCATCAACGCCATGGCCGGCAATTCTCCGCCAGACAGCACGAAGTCGCCAAGGCTGACTTCTTCGTCGACGACACGGTCGAGCAAACGCTGGTCGATCGCTTCATAGCGCCCGCACAACAGGATCAAGCCGGGTTCGGCCGCAAACTGCATGACACGGTCGTGATTCAGCGTGGCGCCTTGCGGCGACATCATCACGACGCGCGACGCGCCGATACCCTGCTCCGCCTGCGCCGCTTTCGCCGCGCCGATCGCATCTTCCAGCGGCCTGGCCAGCATAACCATGCCGGGTCCGCCGCCGTACGGGCGATCGTCGATTGTGCGGTAGTTGTCGGTCGTGAAATCGCGTGGATTCCACGTACGCAAACCGTAGCGCTCCTGTTTCGCCGCGCGACTGGTGATACCCCAGTCGGTCAGCGCACGAAACATGTCAGGAAAGAGCGTGACGACATCGAACTGCATCGCTCTCTCCATTCAGCGAATGATTTAATAATCGGCTTCCCAGTCGACAGTGATCTGCTTCGCCGCCTGGTCCACCGTTTTGACAAAAACGCCGACGAACGGGATCAAACGCTCGCCGGTGACCGGCTTGCCGCTTTTGTCGGTAGCCGGATATTCGATACGCATCACCGAGTGCGCACCGTTGTCGATCATGTCTGCAACCTTGCCGAGATTGACCCCGGCAACATTCACCACATCCAGGCCGAGCAGGTCGACCCAGTAGAATTCGTCGACTTCGAGAGCCGGAAACTCGCTGCGGCTGATATAGACGCGGGAGCCGCGCAGTGCCAGCGCCACGTCGCGATCAGTGACGCCGCCCAGATGGGCCACCACACTGTCGCTATGCGTTTTCGCTTGCAACGACGGCGCCGATTTGCGCTCCTGACCTTTGAGCAGCCACCAGCGCTTCGCGCTCAGCAAAGCGTCGCCGCCATGTCCGGCATCCGCATGCGCGGCTACCTTGACCCAGCCTTTGAGGCCGTAAGCGTCGACGATTGCACCGACCTCGACCGCATCGGCCGGCCAGCTTTCCACCGTTTCCATGCGCATTTCTGCTGCACCAGAACCGGCGTTTGCAACATTGGCTTTCGCCTTGCCCTCGGCATTTTCGACCGGCTTACGGACGAATGCACCGAACGGCGCCTGATCAGACGTCTTCGCGCGCGGGGCTACTGCCTTGGCGCTACCTGAACTGCCGGAATCACGCTCAGACATAAAAGAACCTCGCTACCAGCTTCGACGCCTGCTTCAGCAAAACAACTCGCGCATCGGACTGCTCATTGGGCCGCTCACGCAAACCGCGAGAGCCGCCGGACGAACCGACGACGATACGCAGGCTAGCTACCATTAAGCAGCCGGCTGCGCCTTTGCAGCTTCCTTCACGAGACGCTCGACGGTCGGCGACAGTTGTGCGCCAACGCCTTGCCAGTACGTCAGGCGGTCTTGAGCGATACGCAGCGACTCACCCTTCGTAGCGACCGGGTTGTAGAAGCCAACGCGCTCGATGAAGCGGCCGTCACGACGGTTACGCGAATCGGTTGCGACGATGTTGTAGAACGGGCGCTTCTTGGAGCCGCCACGAGCCAAGCGGATGATGACCATACTAGAATCCTTGAAAACCGGGGTTCGGAACGACTGAAACACGCGATTATAGCGGGAAACCGACGCCATAACAAACACTTACCGGGATAAACTGAGCAACGGGGTTGCGTCGGCCTGACAGGCGGGGACCTCGCACCACGCCGAAACGCCCGAATTACCTGACGGAGCGCCCTTGAAACTCCTGCCACCCATTGTGTTTTTGCGCGATTTTCCTGGCACCGTTGCGCGACTTGCCGGCTCGGCGCGCATTCTGCGAAGCAGGACCCTGAACACGGGCGCAGCCGTCTTGCTCGCCGCGACTGCCCTGCCGGCGCTCGCCGCACTGCCGGTGGAGCGGATCAAACTACCGCCGGGCTTTCGCATCGATGTCTTGTCGGACGCCGTGCCGAGCGCGCGAGCCATGGCGCTCTCGCCGAAGGGCATTCTTTATATAGGCAGTCTGGACGGCCACGTCTACGCGCTCGAATTGCAAAATGGGCAGGTGACAGCCCGCCACGTGATTGCTTCCGGGCTGGAAACGCCGGCGGGCGTGGCATGGCGCGATGGCGCGCTCTATGTTTCGGCGGTATCGAAAATTGTTCGCTTCGATGCGATCGACACGCACCTGAACGATCCCCCCAAGCCTGCCGTCGTGATCGACACCTTGCCTACGGAGACGCACCATGGCTGGAAATTCATCGCTTTCGGCCCGGACGGCAAGCTATATGTGCCGCAAGGCGCGCCCTGCAACGTCTGCCTGAAAGACCGCGACCGTTTCGGCCTGATCGGCCGCATGAACCCGGACGGCAGCCACTATGAAGTCGTCGCACGCGGCATCCGCAATTCGGTCGGTTTCGCGTGGCATCCGGTGACGCATGAACTGTGGTTCACCGACAACGGCCGCGACCTGCTAGGCGACGACGTCCCGGACGACAAGCTCAACCGCGCGCCGCGCGCCGGGATGGATTTCGGTTTTCCCTACTGCCACGGCGGCAACACGCCCGATCCCGAGTTCGGCAAGGACCATCCGTGCAGCGGGTTCACGCCGCCGACGGTCAAACTCGGTGCGCACGTCGCCGCGCTCGGCATGCGCTTTTACAGCGGCTCGATGTTTCCGCCCGCTTACCGGAATACGATTTTCGTCGCCGAGCACGGCTCGTGGAATCGCAGCAAGAAGGTTGGCTATCGCGTCGTGCATGTCGTCACGGACCCGGATGGCAGCAACGCCCGCCAGGAAGTCTTTGCGGAAGGCTGGCTGCAACCCGGCGAGGCCGTATGGGGCCGTCCCGCCGACGTGTTGCCCCTACCCGACGGTTCCCTCCTGATCAGCGACGACTATGCCGGAGCGGTTTACCGCGTCACTTACTCCGCGCCGTAACAAGCAGTCAGCGACATTCAGCCGCAGCGCGCCCGAAGCGCCGCCGCCCTTCCGAACCAGCTAGCCGCCCCGCGGATGCAACCCTACTAACTCCGGCATTTATCGCAAAACCGCCGCGCCGCCCGCCACGTGACCGGCGCCGTGTGGCGGGCGTAGAATGCGCGTCGGTCCGCGCGAGCCGCGCGCCGTTCCTTTCGACCGCCTGTCACTCTGACCTCGCCTACATGTCCACCCTAGCTTCGACTTCCCCGCGTTTCAGATCCAAGACGATTACCGCCGCACTGGCGTTCTTCTTCGGTTGCCTCGGCGCTCATCGCTTCTATCTGTATGGCACGCGCGACATCTACGGCTGGGCGCACGTGATCGGTACGCTGATCGGCATTCCAGGCGCCATGCTGGTGGTGGCCAGCGAACGGGCTTCCATGCTCGGCTGGGTGCTGGCGTTTCCCGGTGCGGTTTCGCTGCTCGCCGCGTTTCTCGCTGCGATCGTCTACGGGCTGCGTCCGGACGAAAAGTGGGACGCGCAATTCAACGCCCAGAGCCAACGCAAGAGCCGCTCTGGCTGGACAGTCATCTTCGTCGTCATTTTTTCACTGTTGATCGGCGCCTTCCTGTTGATGACAGGGCTCGCCATCTCGTTCCAGACCTACTTTGAAGGTCAGGTGCAGGCGGCCAAAGCACTCTCGCAGTGATCCGCCTCATGCAGCGTTAAAAAAGATCCAGTTGAGGATCGTCGCGCGCCGATTCATGGGCACGCGGCGCTTCCGCCCGGCGAAAGTGCGACATATCCAGAATGCCGCGATCACGCTGGTTCAAGCCGAGGCGGCGCACCGCTTTCTGGAATCGCTGCTTGAGCAGGTCCGCCCACAAGCCTTCTCCCTTCATTCGCGTGGAGAAGCACGAGTCGTAGTCTTTCCCACCCCGCATGTCCCGCACGCGGCCCATGACCCGCTCGGCGCGATCGGGAAAATGCGCCGCGAGCCAGTCCTTGAATAGCGGCGCGACTTCCCACGGCAGACGCAGCACGATGTAGCTCGCGTTGCTTGCGCCGGCCTCCGCACAGGCCTCCAGCACACGCTCCATGTCCGGTTCGGTGACGAACGGAATCACCGGTGCGATGCTGACGCCGACCGGAATGCCCGCCTCACTCAGCGTGCGAATGGTGCGCAGCCGTCGTGACGGCGTGGCCGCTCGCGGTTCGAGCGTGCGAGCGATCTCGGCGTCGAGCGTGGTGATGGTGATGGCCGCCATGAATTGCCCGCGCGCCGCCATAGGCGCTAGCAGATCGAGATCGCGTTCGATCAGCGACGACTTGGTGATCGCCGCGAACGGATGATGCCGCTCGCTGAGCACTTCGATCACCCGGCGCGTGAGCCGCAAGTCGCGTTCGGCGGGCTGCCAGGCGTCCGTATTGACGCCCAGCGCAATCGGTTCCGGCACATAGGACTTCTTCGACAACTCCCGCTCGAGCAACTCCGGTGCGTTGACCTTAGCGTAGATCCGGCTTTCGAAGTCGAGCCCGGGAGACAGTCCCAAATAGCTGTGCGTGGGCCGCGCAAAGCAATAAATACAGCCGTGCTCACAGCCCCGATACGGGTTCAGCGACACGCCGAACGGAATGTCCGGCGATGCGTTGCGCGTAAGAATGGTCTTGGCCCGCTCTTCGAAGACTTGCGTGCGTAAGACCTTCGGCTCGTCGTCGCCTTCCGCCGCTGACAGCCAGCCGTCGTCCACTGCTTCGCGCTGGTCGACTTCGTAGCGGCCTTGCAGGTTCGTCACCGCGCCGCGGCCCTTGCGAGGCGCGGGCGGCGCGATCGGAAATTCGTTGACGGGTTCGGAGTCGGAGTCGGTCACGGCTAGAAAACGCAAAGCACAAACGGCGTAAAATACCTGTACAAATATACAGTATTTACGCCGTTTGTCGAGCCCCGTCTTGCGCTTGCCGTGCTGTCTAATCCCCGACTGCGATCGTCAGCGTTTCCTTGATCTCTTCCATCACCACGTAGCTTTTCGACTGCACCGCGCCGGGCAATTGCAGCAGGATGTCGCCGAGCAGCTTCCGGTAATCGGCCATTTCGCCGATGCGCGCCTTGATCAGATAGTCGAAGTCGCCCGACACGAGGTGGCACTCCAGCACTTCGGGAATCTTCTGCACCTCGCGGCGGAACTGGTCGAACATGTTGCCGCTCTTGTGATCCAACGTGATCTCGACGAACACCAGCAGCGCCGCGCCCAACTCCGCCGGGTTCACGCGCGCGTGGTAGCCGGTTATCACGCCGTCGCGCTCCATCCGCTTGACGCGCTCGATGCACGGCGTCACCGACAACCCAACCTGCTCAGCCAGGTCTTTCATGGCCATGCGGCCGTCCTGCTGCAAGAGCCGCAGGATCTTGTGATCGAGTTTGTCGAGAGCCCGGACCGGTTGGCGCTGTGTACGCATGATGTTTTTGCTGAAAATCTTGAAAATACAATAACAAAACCTGCCTGACTGTTAATAGTATAGCGGTTAACACTGGGCGATCCGCGTTACACCTCGTTAATCGAACGAATTCCAACGACTCGACGAGCGCACCGCCCTCAGACCTCATCTGAATATCCTGGAGCATCTATGCGAGTCGTCGTTTTGGGCAGTGGCGTCGTCGGGGTGACGAGTGCGTATTACCTGGCGCGCGCCGGTCATGAAGTGACCGTTATCGATCGCGAGGCCGGCCCGGCGCTCGAAACCAGTTTCGCCAATGCCGGTCAGATCTCGCCGGGCTACGCGTCGCCTTGGGCCGCGCCCGGCGTGCCGCTGAAGGCCGTCAAATGGATGTTCCAGAAACACGCGCCGCTCGCGATCCGCCTCGACGGCACGCAATTCCAGTTGCAATGGATGTGGCAGATGCTGCAAAACTGCACGTCGTCGCGCTATGCGGTGAACAAGGGCCGCATGGTCCGCCTCGCCGAATACAGCCGCGATTGCCTGCAAGCGCTGCGCGCCGAAACCGGCATCCAGTACGAAGGCCGCACCGGCGGCACGCTGCAGGTGTTCCGCACGCAGCAGCAGTTCGACGGCGCCGCGAAAGACATCGCCGTACTGCGGGAAGCTAACGTGCCGTACGAACTGCTCTCGTCCGCTGAACTCGCGCAAGCGGAACCGGCGCTCGCGGCGGTGTCCCACAAGCTGACCGGCGGTCTGCGCCTGCCGGGCGATGAAACCGGCGACTGCCAGATGTTCACCACGCGCCTCGCCGCGCTGGCCGAGCAACTGGGCGTCAAATTCCGCTACAACACGCCGATCGACGCGCTCGCCATGGCCGGCGACCGCATCGCCGGCGTGAAGTGCGGCGAAGAACTCGTGCGTGCCGATTCGTTCGTCGTCGCATTGGGTTCGTATTCGACTCAGTTCCTGTCGGGTCTCGTCAAGATCCCGGTCTATCCGCTCAAGGGGTATTCGATTACCGCGCCGATCGTCAATGAAGCGTCGGCACCCGTGTCGACCGTGCTCGACGAAACCTACAAGATTGCGATCACGCGTTTCGACGACCGGATTCGCGTCGGCGGCATGGCCGAGATCGTCGGCTTCGATAAATCGCTGCGCCAGGCGCGTCGCGAAACACTGGAACTGTGCGTGAACGACCTGTTCCCGGGCGGCGGCGATACGTCGAAAGCTACCTTCTGGACCGGTCTGCGCCCGATGACGCCGGACGGCACGCCGATCGTCGGCCGCACGCCGGTGGCGAATCTGTTCCTGAACACGGGCCACGGCACGCTGGGCTGGACGATGTCGTGCGGCTCAGGCCAACTGCTCGCCGACGTGATGTCGGGCAAGCAACCGGCCATCAAGGCAGACGACCTGTCGGTGCATCGCTATCTCGGCGAGATTGGCGGCGCGCATCGCCCGGCTTATGCCTGAGGTTTAACGACGCTTCGCGAGCGGTTGAGCGGGTGTGTAACTCACAAACCAGCGCGACGAAAACAAACGGCGCCTTTCGAGGCGCCGTTTGTTTTTTCAAGCGAGGTTTAAAAGCAGAAGCAGCGTCAGAACTGATCTTCCGACAGCGCCAGCACACTCTCCCCACCCTTCGCGCTGACAATCGACGCCTCGAGCGCCGACGCAAGCGTCAGCACGTGCTCAGCGTAGAACTGCGCGGTCGCGATCTTCGCACCGTAAAACGAAGGATCTGCGTCACGCTTCCCGGCTGCCACGAGCAACGCACGCGCCATCTGCCAGCCGCCGAGCACGATGCCAGCGAGCTTCAGATACGGCACGCTGCCCGCGAACACCGCGTTCGGATCGCTCTTCGTATTGGTGACAACAAAGTCCACCACCGTGCTCAACGAGCGATGCCCCTGCGCAAGATATTTCTTCATCGACTCGAACGCCGGACCCTGCTGCGCACCGAGCGCTTCGACCGTTTCGGCCACGCCGGCGAGCAGCGACTTCGCCACCTTGCCGCCGTCGCGCACGGTCTTGCGGCCGATTAGATCGTTCGCCTGGATCGCGGTCGTGCCTTCATAGATCGGCAGAATCCGCGCGTCGCGGTAATACTGCGCGGCGCCGGTTTCCTCGATGAAGCCCATGCCGCCGTGCACCTGTACGCCGAGGCTCGTCACATCGATCGACAGCTCCGTGCTCCAGCCCTTCACGATCGGCACGAGGTATTCGTAGATCGCCTGATGTTCCGCGCGCGTGGCTTCGTCGGCATGGCGATGCGCGATGTCGCAGTGCGCCGCGGCCACATACGCCAGCGCGCGCGAGGCTTCAGTCAGACCCCGCATCGTGGCGAGCATACGGCGTACGTCGGGATGCTGAATGATTGCGACCGGTTGCTTCGCCGAGCCATCCACGGGACGGCTTTGCACACGGTCTTTCGCGTACGCCACCGCCTTCTGGTAAGCGCGATCCGACACACCCACGCCCTGCATGCCGACCGCAAAGCGCGCCGCGTTCATCATGATGAACATGTATTCGAGGCCGCGATTCTCTTCACCGATCAGATGGCCGATCGCGCCGCCGTGGTCGCCGAACTGCAGCACCGCGGTCGGGCTCGCCTTGATGCCGAGCTTGTGTTCGATCGACACGCAATGCACGTCGTTGCGCTCGCCGAGCGAGCCGTCTTCGTTGACGAGAAACTTGGGCACGATGAAAAGCGAAATGCCCTTCACGCCTTCCGGTGCGTCAGGTGTGCGCGCCAGCACGAGATGCGCGATATTCTTCGCCATGTCGTGCTCGCCCCACGTGATGAAAATCTTCGTGCCGAACAGTTTGAACGAACCGTCGCCCTGCGGCTCGGCGCGCGTGCGCACCAGCGCGAGATCGGAGCCGGCCTGCGGCTCGGTCAGGTTCATCGTGCCGGTCCATTCGCCGGAAATGAGCTTCGGCACGTAGGTCTGTTTCTGCGCTTCGCTACCCGCCGTGAGCAGCGCCTCGATGGCGCCGTCCGTGAGCAGCGGGCACAACGCGAACGACAGGTTCGACGCGTTCAGCATCTCGATACAGGCGGTGGCGATGAGCTTCGGCAGGCCCTGGCCTTCGTAGTCGACGGGATGTTGCACGCCCTGCCAGCCGCCAACGCCAAACTGGCGAAACGCTTCCTTGAAGCCAGGCGTCGCGGTGACCACGCCATCTTTCCAGCTGCTCGGATTGCGATCGCCTTCGACATTCAGCGGCGCCAGCACTTCGCCGCACAGTTTCGCCGACTCTTCGAGCACGGCCTGCGCGGTGTCGAGATTCGCGTCTTCGAAGCCCGGCAGCGTCGCGATGTCTTCGAGACCGGCCAGTTCTTTCATCACGAACAGCATGTCCTTGATGGGTGCCGTATAGCTCATTTTCGTCTCCTCCCGCCGTTGATATAAAAAAAGGACGCCGGACTTGATCGGTCCCGCGCCCTTCGCGTGTTGCCAGACGCCTTTTACAAGGCGCTTCGGCGCTTAGCCCAGCTCGCTAACGAGTTCCGGCACGACCGTGAACAGATCGCCCACCAAACCGTAATCGGCGACGCTGAAAATCGGCGCTTCCGGGTCTTTGTTGATCGCGACGATCACTTTGCTGTCTTTCATGCCGGCCAGGTGCTGGATCGCTCCCGAGATGCCGACCGCGACATACAGTTGCGGCGCGACGATCTTGCCGGTTTGTCCCACCTGGTAGTCGTTCGGCACAAAGCCCGCATCCACTGCTGCACGCGATGCACCCAGCGCTGCGTTCAGCTTGTCTGCCAGCGGTTCGAGAACCTTCGTGTAGTTCTCGCCGTTGCCCAAACCGCGGCCGCCCGAAACGATGATCTTCGCCGACGTCAGTTCCGGACGGTCCAGCTTCGTGACTTCACGGCTCACGAACTGCGAAATGCCGCTGTCTGCCGCCGCTTCGATCTTCTCGACCGTTGCGCTGCCGCCTTCCGCTGCCACAGCGTCGAAACCGGTCGAGCGAACTGTGATGACCTTGATCGGATCAGCCGATTGCACCGTTGCGATTGCGTTGCCTGCGTAGATCGGGCGCTCGAACGTGTCAGCGCTGTCCACTGCGGTAATGTCGCTGATCTGCGCGACATCGAGCTTTGCGGCGATACGCGGCGCGATGTTCTTGCCGTACGCCGTTGCCGGAGCGAGGATGTGCGTGTAGTCCTTCGCGATGTTCAGCACCGTTGCTTCGACGTTTTCTGCCAGACCTGCTTCGAGTTGCGGCGCGTCGGCGAGCAGGACCTTCGAAACACCTGCAATCTTCGCTGCCGCATCCGCTGCGGCCTGCGCGTTGTGGCCCGCGACCAGCACGTGAATATCACCACCAATCTTCTGCGCCGCTGCGATCGTGTTCAGCGTCGCGGCCTTGATCGACGCGTTGTCGTGTTCTGCAATTACCAGATTCGTCATTTGCTCTGTCTCCCTCACAGCACCTTGGCTTCGGTCTTCAGCTTCTCGACCAGCGTCTTCACATCCGGCACCTTCACACCGGCGGAGCGCTTCGGCGGCTCGACAACCTTCAGCGTCTTCAGGCGCGGCGTGACGTCGACACCCAGGTCTTCCGGCTTGATGGTTTCCAGCGGCTTCTTCTTCGCCTTCATGATGTTCGGCAGCGTCACATAGCGCGGCTCGTTCAGGCGCAGATCGGTCGTGATGACTGCCGGCAGCGTCAGCGACAGCGTTTCAGCGCCACCGTCCACTTCACGCGACACCGTAGCCTTTCCGTCAGCGACGACAACCTTCGAGGCGAACGTCGCCTGCGGCAACCCGGCCAAAGCAGCCAGCATCTGGCCGGTCTGGTTCGAATCGTCGTCGATCGCCTGCTTGCCGAGAATGACAAGCTGCGGCTGTTCCTTGTCGACCAGCGCCTTCAACAGCTTGGCCACGGCCAGCGGCTGCAGCTCTTCCGAAGATTCGATCAGGATCGCGCGATCCGCGCCGATCGCCAACGCCGTGCGCAGCGTTTCCTGCGACTGCGTCACACCCGCCGACACGGCGATCACTTCAGTCGCCACGCCCGCTTCACGCAGGCGCACCGCTTCTTCAACCGCGATTTCGTCGAACGGATTCATCGACATCTTCACGTTCGCGATGTCGACGCCCGTGCCGTCCGATTTGACTCGAACTTTCACGTTGTAATCGACCACTCTCTTGACTGGCACCAGGATTTTCATGCACACGCTCCAAAGTTACGAATACGTCAACCCAACGAACATTATAACGACTGCCCTCGCGGCAGCCCTGTCGCGGGCGCTCTAGCAGGAGGATATCGCTCCTCAGCGGCGTGACGGCAATATCGAACGATCGTTCTATTTTAATCTCGAAAAAACCCGGGCGACAACCCCGGGTTCCGACTTACGACTCTAATTTTGCATTGCCGTCTTATCTTGCTTGCTCTGCAGGCCGCCGGCTCACCAGGCGGTGATCACGGCCCCGCCGAATTTGCTTTCAACAAACTGCTTCACTTCCGGCGAATGATACGCCGCGACCAGCTTGGCGACCCACGGCTTATTCTTGTCCGCCTCGCGAATCGCGATGATGTTCACGTAAGGCCCCTTCGGATCTTCAATCGCGATGGCGTCCTGCTTGGGCTTCAGACCCGCTTCCATCGCGAAGTTCGTGTTGATCGCGGCCGCGTCCACGTCGTTCAGCGAGCGCGGAATTTGCGCGGCGTCGAGTTCGACGATCTTCAGCTTCTTCGGGTTCTCGACGATATCGAGCGGCGTCGCCTTCAGGCCCGCGTCGGCGCGCAGCTTCAGCAAGCCCTGCTTTTGCAGCAACAGCAGCGCGCGGCCGCCGTTGGTCGGATCGTTCGGCACAGCGATCTTCGCGCCCGGCTGCAGTTCGGCCAGCGTCTTCACTTTCTTCGAATAGATGCCCATCGGGTACGTCACCGTATCGGCGATGCGGATCAGCTTGTAGCCGCGATCCTTCACCTGCGCCTCGAGATACGGGTCGTGCTGGTAGCTGTTCGCGTCCAGATCGCCGCCTGCGAGCGCGGCGTTCGGCTGCACGTAATCCGAGAATTCGACGATCTTGATGTTCAGACCGTTCTTCGCCGCGACCGTCTTCACGACTTCCATGATCTGCGCGTGCGGGCCGCCGGTGACGCCGACCTTGATCGAATCTTCAGCGCGAGCCGCGCCGGCAGCGAACAGGGACGTGGCGCCGAGCACGGCAGCCAGTTTGAGAATGAAACGACGTTGCATGATGGACCTTTCCAAACCTATTCGAAATTGTTGTTTTACTTATGGCTCAAACGACGCACGAGCCAATCCCCGAACGACTGCACCAACTGCACGAAGACGATCAGAATCACCACGACCGTCAACATCACTTCCGGCAGGAAACGCTGATACCCGTAGCGAATGCCGAGATCGCCGAGACCGCCGCCGCCGATCGCGCCGGCCATCGCCGAATAGCCGACCAGCGAGACGAAAGTGATCGTCAAGCCGGCGACCACGCCCGGCAGCGATTCCGGCAACAACACTTTGAAGACGATCTGGCTGGTGGTCGCGCCCATCGCCTGCGCGGCTTCGATCAGCCCGCGATCCACTTCGCGCAACGCAGTCTCCACCAGACGCGCGATGAACGGCGCGGCGGCGATCGTCAGCGGCACGACGGCGGCCGCCGTGCCGATCGACGAACCCACCACGAGGCGCGTGAACGGAATCACGGCGACGAGCAGGATGATGAACGGCGTCGAGCGAACCGCATTCACGATCACGCCCATCACGCGATTTACCGCGATGTTCTGCAGCACGCCCTGGCGATCCGTCAGATACAGCAGCACGCCGAGCGGCAAGCCCACCAAAGCGCCGACCAGTCCGGAAATGCCCACCATGACGAGCGTTTCCCAGAACGACTGGACGAACATGTCCAACATTTCACTCAACATACGACAGCTCCTCCACCACCACACCCTGTTCACGCAGATATGTCAGCGCCTGCGCCACTTTCGCCGGCTCACCGCCCGCGAGCACCGCGAGCGAGCCGAACGCCTGCCCCTGGATCTCGTCGATCTGGCCGTGCAGGATGTTGAAGTCGAGTTCGTAACGGCGAATGGTTTCCGACAGGATCGGCTGATCGACGCCGGAGCCGGTGAACGCGAGTCGCAACAAGTGACCGCTGCCTGTCTTGAGACGCTCGGCGACACGCGCCTTCATGGCGGGCGGCAATTCCTGCGCGATCACGTCGCCGATCAATGCGCGCGTGACTTCGTGATGCGGTTGCAGGAACACGTCGATGACCTTGCCTTCTTCAACCACGCGGCCCGCATCCAGCACGGCGACGCGGTCGCAAACCTGCTTGATCACGTCCATCTGGTGCGTGATCAGCACGATCGTCAGGTTCAGTTCGCGATTGATGCGCTTGAGCAGGTCGAGAATCGCGCGCGTGGTTTCGGGATCGAGCGCGGAAGTCGCTTCGTCGGAGAGCAGCACTTTCGGCTTGCTCGCCAGCGCCCGCGCGATGCCGACGCGCTGCTTCTGACCACCACTGATCTGCGCCGGATAACGATCCTTCTGCGCCGACAGGCCGACCAGGTCGAGTAGCGGCAACACGTTCGCTTCGATTTCATCGCGCTTCATGCCGGCGAGTTCGAGCGGCAGCGCGACGTTTTCGTACACGGTGCGCGACGACAGCAAATTGAAGTGCTGGAAGATCATGCCGATCTCGCGGCGCGCCTCGCGCAATTGCGCGGCGGGCAGCGTCGTCAGGTCGCGGCCGTTGACGACGATATTGCCCTCGCTCGGGCGTGTCAGCAGGTTGAGCGTGCGCACGAGCGTACTCTTGCCCGCGCCGCTGCGGCCGATGATGCCGAAAACCTCACCCGCCGGAATCGACAGATTGACGTTGTGCAGCGCCTCGACCCAGCCCCGGGGCCCGGCGAACCGCTGGGAGATATTGCGTATTTCGATCATGGAAAAACGAAACGGCGGAGGTTGTCGGCGAGCGTGATGCGCTCCCGACAAGCGGCCGCCGTTGCTTTTATTGGGATTTGAGCCCGCAATTCTACCGCAGCGCTGACATTCCCTTTAATAATCAATTACGATCTTTTCATAACCTGTTGGAATTAGAGGCCCGCCCGGTGCGAGGTGCTCGCGTGCGCACGGCCGCTGCGACTATGATCGGGCGAAACAAAATCAGGATAAGCGGTAGCCATGGAAACATCTCCAAGCAACACGGTGCGGCCCATCGCGGGCAAACGGAACAGCGGCGAGCCGCTACGCTCGTCGGTCACGACCGGGGACGGCGTGGAACTACCGCTGTACCGCTGGCCGGCCGCCGCGCCGACGCGCGCCACCGTGGCGCTGATCCACGGGCTGGCCGAGCACGCCGGGCGTTACGCGGCGCTGGCCGCGCGGCTGAATGCGGCCGGCGTCGAACTGGTGGCGATCGATCTGCGTGGCCACGGCCACGCGCCCGGTAAGCGGGCCTACGTGAAGCGCTTCGACGACTATCTGCTGGACGCGCAAGCTTTGCTCGACGCCGCCGCGCAAAGCTGCGCCCCGCTCTTCCTGATGGGCCACAGCATGGGTGGCGCCGTGGCCGCGCTCTACGCGATCGAGCGCCTCGAAGCGAGCGGCCGGCGCCTGAACGGCCTGATCCTGTCGAGCCCGGCGCTGGCGCCTGGCCGCGACGTGCCGCGCTGGATGCTCAAGCTAAGCCAGGTGATCAGCCGTCTTTATCCGAGCTTCCCGGCGATGAAGATCGACGCCGCGTTGTTATCGCGCCTTCAACCCGTGGTGAACGCCAATCGCAACGATCCGCTCGTGCATCACGGCGCGATTCCCGCACGCACCGGCGCGGAGCTGTTACTGGCGATGGCGCGCATCGAACGCGGACGCGCGGGCTTGCGTGTCCCGCTGCTGGTCTATCACGGCACCGCCGACAAGCTCACCGAACCCGAAGGCAGCCGCGAATTCGGTGAGCACGCGGGCTCGCCGGACAAGACGCTCACTCTGCACGAAGGCAGCTATCACGAGACGATGAACGACATCGACCGCGACCGGGTGATCGGGGCGTTGATCGAGTGGATCGAAAAACGGCTGGTGGCGAGAGCCTGATCGACGCGGCTAGTCCGCGTCACGCTTCCAGTCGGGCGGGCGTTTGTCGATAAACGCCTGCACGCCTTCCAGCGCCGACTCATCCATCATATTGCAGGCCATCGTCTGGCCGGCAAGCTGGTAAGCCGCTTCGATTCCCATTTCCAACTGGCGATAGAAGAGGCCTTTGCCGGCGCTCACGGCTTCGACGGGTTTCGCGCAGATGCTGGTGGCAAGCCGTGCGATTTCCGCGTCCAGCGCATCCGCGGGGACGACGCGGTTCACGAGCCCTTCCCGCCTCGCGCCCACGGCGTCGATGAAATCGCCGGTGAGCAGCAATTCAAGCGCGGCCTTGCGCGACAGGTTGCGCGACAGCGGCACGGCAGGCGTCGCGCAGAAGAGCCCGAGGTTTACGCCCGAAACCGCAAAGCGGGCCGTGTCGGCCGCGACCGCCAGATCGCACATCGCGACGAGCTGGCAACCGGCCGCAGTCGCAATGCCTTGCACCCGCGCGATCACCGGTTGCGGCAAGCGCTGGATCGTCATCATGAGCTTCGTGCAGCGGGCGAACAGCGCCTGGTAGTACGCCAGCGAAGGCGCGGCGCGCATTTCCTTCAGATCGTGTCCCGCGCAGAACGCCCGGCCCGCGCCGGCGATCACGACCACGCGCGCGTCCGAGCGGCCGATCTCGCTCAATGCCGTCTGCAGGTCGTCGAGCAAGGCTTCGGAGAGCGCGTTAAAGGCATCGGGCCGGTTCATCGTCACACGCACCACGCCCGGCACGCCGTACGCGCCATGTTCGATCTCGACCAGTGACGCGTCGCGCGCATCGGCGTTCATGGCTCGCTCCTCATAGAGTGGATGGCGCTGCGCGCCGCGCGACGGCTCAGATCCCGGCCAGCGAGCGCACGTGGGCGACCACGCTGCGACCCAGCGCGGACAGGTTGTAGCCGCCTTCGAGACAGCTCACGATGCGCCCGCGCGAATAGCGCTTCGCGATTTCGCGCATCTGATCGGTGATCCACGCGTAATCGTCTTCGACAAGGCCCATGTTGCCGAGGTCGTCCTCGCGATGCGCGTCGAAGCCGGCCGAGATGAACACCATCTCCGGTTTGAACTCGTGCAGGCGCGGCAGCCACAGCATGTCCACCGCCTCGCGCACCGCCATGCCTTTCGAACGCGCCGGCATCGGCACGTTGCACATGTTGGGCGCATGGTTGTCGGCACCGGTGAACGGGTAGAAGGGATGCTGGAAGAAGCTGCACATGAGCACGCGCGAGTCGCCCGAAAAGGCCGCCTCGGTGCCGTTGCCGTGATGCACGTCGAAGTCGATGATCGCGACGCGCGAGAGGCCGTGCACTTCGAGCGCATGACGCGCGGCGATCGCGATATTGTTGAAGAAGCAAAAGCCCATGGCGCGCGCCGGTTCGGCGTGGTGGCCAGGCGGCCGGATGCTGCAGAAGGCATTGTCGTAGCGGCCTTCGATCACCGCGTCGGTCGCGGCAACCGCTGCGCCCGCCGCGCGCAGCGCGGCTTTCAACGTGTGCGGGTTCATCGTCGTATCGGGATCGATTTCGGCGGTGCCTTCAGCGGGCGAGCGGCTGCGGATGTAATCGACGTGGGCTTGCGTATGCACGCGCAGCAGCGCGGCTTCGTCGGCGAGCGGCGCCAACTCGCGCTCGATCAGCGAATCGATGCGGCTTCCGATCAATTGGTCTTCAATTGCCTGCAGGCGCGCGGGGCATTCGGGATGCCATTGCCCCATATCGTGCAGCAGACAGTCGTGGTGGGAATAAAAGCCAGTTGCCATGATTCTTTTCTGCGGCGACGCGTTTCGAACGCGTGCGGCATGTCTCCATCCAGGGGCGCACGCCCTCGGCGCGCCAACAGTCATCAAGTTACCACACGATGCGGCTGTGACGCGTCAGGCACAGTTTTGCGGGGAGGCGTCGGGTATACTGCCCCGATCGATTTTTCCCGTCTTCCCTCGTCTCCCGCGCACCGCGCCTTAGCTCACTATGACCGTCAAGCTTGCTCTGTCTGCACGAAACCGGCTACGCATCACGTCCATGGCCGCCGCACTGTCCGTCGCATCGTGCATGATCATGGCAACCAGTCCCGCGATCGCGCAAAGTGCCGGCAAGAAACCATCGGTGCTGCTCGCGCAAGGCCAGCCGCAACCCGCTGTGCCGCAAGGGCAAACGTTTGAAGAAGAGATCATCCCGCAGCGCTACGCGAACAACCCCAATGTCGATGCGTTCATCAACGACATGGTGGCGCGTTACGACTTCGACGAGTCCGCGCTGCACGCGCTCTTTGCCGGCGTGAGTTATTCGGCGACGGCAGTCAAGCTCGTGACGCCGTCGCCTTCGCCCGCGGTCAAGAACTGGCGCGTGTACCAGGCGCGCTTTCTCGACCAGGTCCGCATCAATGCCGGCGTGCGCTTCTGGCGCGCGAATCAGGCTACGCTGCAACGCGCCTATGAAGAGTTCGGCGTGCCGCCGGAAGTGATCGTCGGCATCATCGGCGTGGAGACGATCTATGGGCGCTTCATGGGCAATTTCCGCGTGCTCGACGCGCTGACCACGCTCAGCTTCGACTATCCGGGCACCGCTAATCGCGCGGACCGCCAGGCGACCTTCCGCAAGAATCTCGAAGACTACCTGGTATGGACACGCGACTCGCAGATCGATCCGACCACGGTGCTGGGTTCCTACACCGGCGCGATCGGCATTCCGCAGTTCCTGCCGAGCAGCATCGTGCAATACGCGGTGAGCTACGACGGCAACAAGCAGATCGACTTGCGCACGAGCCAGGCGGATGCGATCGGCAGCGTGGCGAATTACCTGCGCCAGAACGGTTGGGAAAACGGCCGGCCAGTAGTGTGGAAGATCGGCTCGGACGCCGGCAGCCTGGGCGTCGCGCAAGCGGCCGCCGACGGCCAGCCGGAGCCGCACTGGCCGCTCGACCAATTGCTGCGCGCCGGCTTGCTGCTGAACGAACCGGGCGTGGACATCGCGTCGGAAGCCGGCACGCCGGTCACGGTGGTGGATCTGCCCTCGCCCGGACGCGGCACCGAGTTCATGCTGGGCTTGAAGAATTTCTACGTGCTGACGCGCTATAACCGCAGCTTCTTCTACGCGCTCGCGGTGTATCAGTTGGGCCAGCGGGTCAAGGCGCAGATGGAAGCAAGCGACGCGACCAACGCCGTCAACAACGCCGCGCCGCCGGTTGCGGCCTCGCAATAGCTGGCGGTGCGGGCGCCGGGTGCGTCCCGCAATGCCACAAGACGAAAAAAAGCGCCGGTCTTCTGAACCGGCGCTTTTTCATTGCGCGAGCGGCTTCAGGCTACGCGCTTACGCAGGAAACACACCCGTCGACAGATAGCGGTCACCGCGGTCGCAAACAATGAACACGATCGTCGCGTTCTCGACCTGCCGTGCGACGCGCAGCGCCACTTCGCACGCGCCGCCCGACGAGATGCCGGCAAAGATGCCTTCCACCGACGCCATACGGCGCGCCATGGCTTCAGCCGCGGCCTGGCTCACATTCTCCACGCGGTCCACCCGGCTACGATCGAAAATCTTCGGCAAATAGGCTTCCGGCCATTTGCGAATACCCGGAATGCGCGAACCCTCTTCGGGTTGCGCACCGATGATCTCGATAGCCTGGTTCTGCTCTTTCAGATAGGTGGACACGCCCATGATCGTGCCGGTCGTACCCATGGACGACACGAAATGCGTAATGCGCCCTTCGGTGTCGCGCCAGATTTCCGGGCCGGTGCCTTCGACGTGCGCGGCCGGATTGTCCGGATTGGCGAACTGGTCGAGGATGATGCCCTTGCCTTCGCGCTGCATCTGCTCGGCCAGATCGCGTGCGTACTCCATGCCGCCCGTGACCGGCGTGAGAACGATCTGCGCGCCATACGCGGCCATGCTCTGACGGCGCTCCACCGACAGATCTTCCGGCATGATCAGGACCATTTTGTAGCCACGGATCGCGGCCGCCATGGCAAGCGCAATACCGGTGTTGCCGCTGGTCGATTCGATCAGCGTGTCACCTGGCTTGATGCGCCCGCGTGCTTCCGCTTTCGCGATCATCGACAACGCCGGGCGGTCCTTCACCGAGCCCGCGGGGTTGTTGCCCTCGAGCTTCGCAAGGATCACGTTATTGCGGCTGCGGATCTCGTCGTCGGGGAGCCGGACGAGTTGTACGAGCGGCGTATTGCCGATCGTGTCTTCAATCGTTTTGTAAGCCATATTGGTTCTGGTGCTGTCGCCGCGCAAAGTCTCAATCCATCGATTCTAAACCACCGTGCACGCGGCTGCCGTGCGGCCCTTCTGAGCGCATGGATGCAGGCGCCCGTCGGCGAGCCGACGCAGCACAAAAAGCCCGCGGCTGAGAACCGCGGGAGCCAGTCATCTGCATGACAGCTGAAGGAGCGTTCTTGACGACTCCGACCATGAAGGGAAAATCAGGGCGACGCAGCCGCCGCACGGCCCAGCAGGCCCGCGCGCCAGCTGCGCGTGAGGCTATTTCTTCACCGCCACCGTGGCGTTGTTCTTCGGCGTGTTGGCCGCAGCGGCCGCGCCTTTGGTCTGTGCAGACGCCGCAGCCTGCGGGTTAGCAGCCGCGCCAGCCGGACCGATAGCGAGACCCTCCGCCTGCAGGCGCTCGACGGTATGCCCGCCCATGCCTTTGACGCGCTTGCCGAGATCGGCCGGGTCCTTGAACGGACCATGCGCTGCACGCTCGTCGAGAATGGCTTTCGCTTTGGCAGGACCGATGCCCTTGATGCCGCGCAGCGCATCCTCATTAGCCGTGTTGACGTCGACCGCCGCATAAGCGTGGCCAAAAGCGGCGAGCATGGCCGCGGTAACCAGAATTTTTCGAAACATATGGAATCTCCCTCGTACAACCGGTTGGCGACCATCACCAACCGGGAGATTCCAGTTTAAAGAGGGATCCGAATTATTTACACCTGGCCGAACAGCCAACGTACATAACGGTCGACACCTTCCTGCACACTCAGGAACGGCGCGTCGTAGCCGGCCGCGCGCAGCTTCGATTGATCCGCTTGCGTGAAGCACTGGTACTTGCCGCGCAAGGCGTCGGGGAACGGAATGTATTCGATCAGCCCGCGCTGCACCTGATCCGCGAGCGACAGCGCCGGTTCGTTGTTGAGCGAGCGCAGCGTGTTGACCACCGTGCTGGCAATGTCGTTGAACGGTTGCGCACGGCCGCTGCCGAGATTGAAGATGCCCGATTTGTCCGGATTGTCGAAGAAGAACAGGTTGACCTTCACCACGTCTTCAACCGAAACGAAGTCGCGCGTCTGTTCGCCCGCGGCATAGCCGTTGTATTCGCCGAACAGCTTGACCTTGCCCTCGGCGCGGAACTGGTTGAAGTTGTGGAACGCCACCGACGCCATGCGCGCCTTATGCGTTTCGCGCGGCCCGTAGACGTTGAAATAACGGAAGCCGGCAATCTGGCTTTTCGCGGTGGGCAGCACGCGGCGGATCACCTGATCGAACAGGAACTTCGAGTAGCCGTACACGTTCAGCGGCTGCTCGACTTCGCGCTCTTCGACGAAACGGCTCGAGCCGCCATACGTTGCCGCCGACGACGCATACAGGAACTGGATGTTCTGCGCGAGGCAGACGTCCAGCACTTCGCGGCTGTAGCGGAAGTTGTTGTCCATCATGTAGCGGCCGTCGGTTTCCATCGTGTCCGAGCAGGCGCCTTCGTGGAAAATCGCGCGCACCTTGCCGAAGTCGCCGCGCTTGAAGCGTTCGACGAACTCAGTCTTGTCGAGGTAGTCGTCGATCTCGCAGTCGACGAGGTTTTTGAATTTGTCCGCGCGCGTCAGATTGTCGACCGCGATGATGCGTTGTTCACCGCGCTCGTTGAGCGCCTTCACGAGATTGCTGCCGATAAAACCGGCCGCGCCGGTGACGATGAGGGTCATGATTGATGATCCTGCGATAGTGAGCTTGGCATGGGATCGGAGTCAGCGCCGTGCGCTCGCTCCGATCGACAGGTTCAGTCGACGCCGCGCGGGTTCCTGTTACACGCCGTTGATAAAAGCACGGCGAGGGACCCGGCGGGCCGCATCAATGAAAAAGTTCGTCGTAGTCGACGGTGGCAGTGCCGAGTTTGCCGACCACGATGCCGGCCGCGCGATTCGCGAGCCCGACCGCCTCGACCAGCGTGAGGCCCGCACCGAGCATCGCGGCAAGCGTGGCGATCACGGTGTCGCCCGCGCCCGAGACATCATACACTTCGCGTGCGACCGCCGATGCGTGCAGGACGCCGTCGTCCGAGAAGAGCGTCATGCCCTCTTCCGAGCGCGTCAGCAGCAACGCCTTGAACTGAAGATCGGTGCGCAGTTTCGTCACGCGCGCGAGCAGATCTTCTTCCGATTTCCACTGGCCAATCACCTCGCGCAATTCGGCGCGGTTCGGCGTGATCAGCGTCGCGCCACGATAGCGTTCCCAGTCGTCGCCCTTCGGATCGACCAGCACCGGCTTGCCCGCCGCATGCGCCTTCGCGATCATCTGCGTGACGTGGGTCAGGCCGCCCTTCGCGTAGTCGGACATCAGGATCACGTCGTGCGACGGCAGCAGTTCGTCGAATCGTGCGAGACCGGCGAGCAGCACTTCGTGCGCCGGCGAGTTTTCGAAGTCGACGCGCAGCAGCTGTTGCTGGCGCGACAGCACACGCAGCTTGATCGTGGTGAGAAGCGCCGGGTCACGCTCGAGATAGGGCTTCACGCCGCTTTCGTTCAGCAACTGCACGATGCGCTCGCCAGGTTCGTCATGGCCGACCACGCATAGCAAGCCTGCTTGAGCGCCGAGCGCAACCGCGTTGCGCGCGACGTTCGCCGCGCCGCCCAAGCGGTCTTCCTGACGCTGCACGTGCACGACCGGCACCGGCGCTTCCGGCGAAATGCGATTCACGTCGCCGAACCAGTAGCGATCGAGCATGACGTCGCCCACCACCAGCACGCGCGCCGCGGCGAGCTGTTCGCGCGGCACGACGGTGAGCTGCGGCGCGGGCGTGGACGGGATGGCGCCGGGCACGGTCTCAGGCATTGGCCGGAAGTTCAGAGGGTTGGGCATAAGGGCGTCCAATCGAGTGATAGTCGATGCCGAGTTCGGTCATCGCGTCCGGTTCGTACAGGTTGCGTCCGTCGAAAATCAGCGGCGACTTCAGCACCGATTTCAGATGCACGAAATCCGGGCTCTTGAATTCTTTCCATTCGGTCACGATCACGAGCGCGTCGGCGTCCGTCAACGTTTCGTCCTGCGTGCCAGCGAAGGTGAGACGCGCGAACTGGTCCGGCACGTCATGCAGATCCATCGCGAACACGCGGCGCGCTTCGGTCACCGCAACCGGATCGTACGCACGCACGTGGGCGCCGCGCGCGAGCAGTTCCGCGATCAGGCGACGGCTCGGCGCCTCGCGCATGTCGTCGGTATTCGGCTTGAACGCAAGACCCCACACGGCGAATATGCGACCGCTCAGATCATCGCCGAGCTTGGCCGTGATCTTATGCACCAGCACGTCTTTCTGCTTGTCGTTCACTTCCTCGACCGCTTCGAGGATGCGCAGATTGTGGCCGCTCTCGCTAGCCGTGCGGATCAGCGCCTGGACGTCTTTCGGGAAACACGAGCCGCCGTAGCCGCAACCGGCATACAGGAAGTGATAGCCGATGCGCGGATCGGAGCCGATGCCGCGGCGCACCGCTTCGATATCCGCGCCGACGCGGTCCGCCAGATTCGACATTTCGTTCATGAACGAGATGCGCGTGGCGAGCATCGCATTGGCGGCGTATTTGGTGAATTCGGCCGAGCGCACGTCCATGTAGAGCGTGCGTTCGTGATTGCGGTTGAACGGCGCGTACAGACGCTTCATCAGTTCGCGCGCGCGCAGGCCGGCTTCGTCTTCATCCAGGCCGATCACGATGCGGTCGGGGCGCATGAAGTCGTCGACCGCCGCGCCTTCCTTCAGGAATTCGGGATTGGACACCACCGAGAAGCGATGTTGCGCGCTGCCCGCGAGTCCGCGTTTGGCCAGTTCTTCTTCGACCACCGCGCGCACACGCTGCGCGGTGCCGACCGGTACCGTCGATTTGTCGACGATCACCTTGAAGCCGTTCATCGTGCGGCCAATGTTGCGGGCCGCTTCGAGCACGTATTGCAGATCGGCCGAACCGTCTTCGTCCGGGGGCGTGCCGACGGCGATGAACTGCACGTCGCCGTGCGCGACGCTGGCTTCGACATCCGTGGAAAACGTGATGCGGCGCGCCGCGCGCGTGCGGGCGATCATCTCCTGCAAGCCGGGCTCGTGAATCGGCACGCCGCCGTTGTTGAGGATTTCGATCTTGCGCGGATCGACGTCCAGACAGAAAACGTCGTGGCCGATCTCGGCGAGGCACGCGCCGGTGACGAGACCCACATAGCCCGTGCCGATAATGGTGATTTTCATACGCTTTCCGGTAGAAGGTTCCGGTGATGATTCCCGGCGATAAAGCCGGTCATGAACAGGTTGCGAGATCCGCCCGCGCGGGGACGCTTGCCACGCGCGGATTCGCGGCGCGAGCGCGTGGCTGGACCCGGCGTGACCACCCGCGTGTCAGTTCGACGCGGTGATCGGCTCGACCCGGCGCGGCGCATAGGTTTCCCAACCGCTGCAACCCGGGCACTGCCAGTAAAAAAGCCGCGCCCTGAAACCGCAATTCTGGCACGTATACCGTGGCAGATTTTTGGTGCGCTGGCGAATCAGCGTGCGCATCAGTTCGAGTTCGCTGCGGCGCGGTTCTTCCGCGACGGCTTCCTGCGCCTCGAGCAGCCGCGTCATGCCCGCCAGATTTGGCGACTTCTGCATTTGCGAGCGCGCCAGCGCATGCGCGGCCTCGGGTCCGCGCAGCGATGCGACGTGCTGGTAAGCCACGTCGAGCAGATCGTTGGTCGGATAGCGGTCCACCCACGTGGTGAGCAGATCGGCGCCATCTTGCGGACGGCCGAGCGCCTCGTAGGCCTTCATCAGCTTTTCCGCGACCAGCGGCAGATAAGCCGGATTCTGCTCCTCCACCCGCCGCCATTGGGCGATCGCCGCTTCCGGCGCGCCGCCGGCCGCGTCGACGTCGCCGAACAGGATCGTGGCGCGCACATTGGTCGGGTTCGCCTTCAACGCGAAACCGAGCTGACGGCGGGCCTCGTCGGGCTTCTTCTGTTGCAGCGCTTCCTGCGCGAGTTCGCAGTGGAACTGCGCGATTTCCTTGTCGAGCGACTCCGCACCCATCGTTTCCAGATGACGGGCCGTGTCGATCGACTTGACCCAGTCCTTCTCGATTTCGTAGATGGTGAGAAGCGCGCGCTGCGCGCCGAGCGCATAGTCGCCGGTTTCGAGCGAGCGGAAGGTTTCTTCGGCGCGATCGAGCAAGCCCGCTTTCAGGAAATCCTGCCCCAACTCATAGAGCGCATGATCGCGCTCGCTGACCGGCAGGTCGGCACGGCTCAACAGATTCTGATGCACGCGAATCGCGCGATCCGTTTCACCGCGGCGACGGAACAGGTTGCCCAGCGCGAAGTGCAGTTCGACCGTTTCCGGATCGAGCTTGACCACTTCGATGAACGCGTCGATCGCCTGGTCCGGCTGCTCGTTGAGCAGGAAATTCAGGCCGCGAAAATACGAGCGCGGCAGGTTGGCGCTTTCAGACAGCAGCGTCTTGAGGTCGTAGCGCGCAGCCATCCAGCCAAACGCGAAAGCGACGGGTATGACAAGCAGCCACCAGAAGTCTAGATCCATGCGATAAATGCAAATGTGCGGGAAAGCGAAGACGGAAAGCCGCGCTCATGCGCGCGGCGAAGGGAATTCAGATCAGCGGCGGCATGGGCGGCTGTTCGACCACGACCGGGGTTTCGCGCGCCACGCGCAACTCGCGTTTGAGCCGGCCGTTTTCCATGCGCAAGCGCACCATGGCCGGCATCGACGACACCAGCCCAGCCAGCAGCCCTACCACGAAGAACGCGAGGCCGATCAGGATCAACGGCGCCGACCATGCGTAGCCGGCGAGGAAATTCAGCGTAGCAGGTTGTGTGTTGGAGAGCGCCAGCACCAGCAGCAGCACGAACACCAGCACACGGATCAGCCAGACGATAAATTTCATGTATAGGTCTCTTGACGGCAGTTGCGGGGTGACGCCGGCTTGATGACGCGTCGCGCCACGGTGTTGCCCGCGCCGAAGTGACCCGTATTGTAATTGAAGCCCTCGCGGCTGGGCAGGAACTGGCGGATTACGGGCTTACGGGGCTTTATCGTGCTACATCTTGCCGCAAACGGCTACGCGCGCTGGAGAGTCGGAGATTGGGTGATTGGGTAGTCACGCGCTTAGACGGCTCGGCGGGAGGCGCTACCAGCCAATCGCACGTCGATCCAAGTGAATCCGCACGTGCAAAACGTACAGACAAAAAAAAAGCACCCGAAGGCGCTTTTTCTGGTCTTTTGCCGACTGGCTTTGGCCGCTGACGCTACCCATGCCACGCTGCAAATAACACAGCGAAGCATTTACAGGTCGTCATCCGGCTCTTCGGCCTTCAGCGGCTCGCCCGCGCGACGATCTACCCGCTCGCGCAATTCCTTGCCCGGCTTGAAGTGCGGTACGTACTTCTCAGGTACCAACACCTTCTCGCCCGACTTCGGATTACGCCCGACGCGGGAGGGACGGCGGTTAAGGCCGAAGCTGCCGAAGCCACGAATTTCGATGCGATGACCGTTGGCAAGCGCCTCCGACATCGCATCAAGCATCGTCTTCACCGCGAAATCCGCATCTTTAAGAACAAGTTGCGGAAATCGCGTAGCCAGCTGGGCGACCAATTCCGATTTGGTCATACTGCAGCAGACCTCTCAGGCTTACTGGTTCTGGCCGTCGAGCTTGGCCTTCAGCAGCGCGCCGAGGTTCGTCGTGCCGGTAGCAGCCGAGCTCGAGTCCGACGAAGCCAGGCCGCGGATCGCTTCCTGTTGCTCAGCCGAATCCTTGGCCTTGATCGACAGGTTGATGCCACGCGACTTGCGATCGATGTTGATGATCATCGCGTTGACCTTGTCGCCGTCCTTCAGCACGTTGCGAGCATCTTCCACGCGATCTTGTGCGATTTCCGAAGCGCGCAGGTAGCCTTCGACTTCAGCCGACAGCTGAACCACGGCACCCTTCGCGTCCACCGACTTGACCACGCCGTCGACGATCGAACCCTTGTCGTTCATGGCAACGAAGTTGCTGAACGGGTCGCCTTCGAGCTGCTTGATGCCCAGCGAAATGCGTTCCTTCTCGACGTCGATGCCGAGAACGATCGCTTCCACTTCGTCGCCCTTCTTGTACTTGCGAACTGCTTCTTCGCCCGTTTCCGACCACGACAGGTCCGACAGGTGAACCAGACCGTCGATGCCGCCCGGCAGACCGATGAAGACGCCGAAGTCGGTGATCGACTTGATCGCGCCTTGCAGCTTGTCGCCCTTCTTGAAGTTGCGGCTGAAGTCGTCCCACGGGTTCGGCTTGCATTGCTTCATGCCGAGGCTGATACGGCGGCGGTCTTCGTCGATTTCGAGAACCATGACTTCGACTTCGTCGCCCAGTTGCACAACCTTCGACGGTGCAACGTTCTTGTTCGTCCAGTCCATTTCCGACACGTGAACCAGGCCTTCGATGCCCGATTCGACTTCGACGAATGCGCCGTAGTCGGTGATATTGGTGACCTTACCGAACAGGCGCGTGCCCGACGGGTAACGGCGCGAAATGCCTTCCCACGGATCGTCGCCCAGTTGCTTGATGCCCAGCGAAACTCGGTTCTTCTCTTGGTCGAACTTGAGGATCTTCGCGGTGACTTCCTGGCCAACCGACAGCACTTCGCTCGGGTGACGAACACGACGCCATGCGATGTCGGTGATGTGCAGCAGGCCGTCGATACCGCCGAGGTCCACGAACGCGCCGTAATCGGTGATGTTCTTCACCACGCCTTCCACGATCGCGCCTTCCTTCAGCGTTTCGAGCAGCTTTGCGCGCTCTTCGCCTTGGGTCGCTTCGATCACGGCACGACGCGACAGCACGACGTTGTTACGCTTGCGGTCGAGCTTGATGACGCGGAATTCCAGCGTCTTGCCTTCGTACGGGGTCGTGTCCTTGACCGGACGCGTGTCAACCAGCGAACCCGGCAGGAACGCGCGGATGCCGTTGACCATGACGGTCATGCCGCCCTTGACCTTGCCCGTGATCGTGCCGGTCACGAGTTCGTTGTTGTCGAGAGCCTTTTCCAGCGACAGCCACGAAGCCAGGCGCTTCGCCTTGTCGCGCGACAGGATCGTGTCGCCATAGCCGTTTTCCAGCGCGTCGATCGCGACGGAAACGAAGTCGCCCGCCTGCACTTCTACCTCGCCCGCGTCGTTCAGGAACTCTTCGAGCGGGATGTAGGCTTCGGACTTGAGACCAGCGTTGACGACCACGAAGTTGTGGTCAACACGCACGACTTCGGCGGAGATCACTTCGCCGGCGCGCATGTCTTGCTTGGTCAGCGACTCTTCGAACAGAGCCGCAAAAGATTCGGTATTCGGGGTAGAGGTTTGCAGGTCGGACATAAAAATCAAAATTTGCATGGTTCTCGCGGTGCCCGGCTGGCCGGATGGTCAGCAATAACGGCTAGTGTGCGAATGCCACGCGGGGTTAAAGGGTTAATACAAGCTTCGCGACGATCGCGAAACACCTACTGACAACGGACTTCTACTGCGCCCACACCTGAAGCACAACTCGCACTTTCATCAGGCATGCGGGACCAAAGCTTCATACCATTGCACCACCTGCTCGACCGCCTGGTCGACCGACAATGCGGAGGTATCAAGCAGCTTTGCATCCGCTGCAGGCTTGAGTGGCGCGGCTACGCGCTGACTGTCGCGCTCGTCGCGCTCACGCAAATCCCGGAGCAAGTCATGTATATTAGCAGAAAATCCTTTTTGGATCAATTGCTTATGCCGGCGCGCCGCGCGGGCCTCCACGCTGGCGGTCATGAACACCTTCAGCACGGCGTCCTGGAAGATCACGGTGCCCATGTCGCGGCCGTCGGCAACCAGCCCCGGTTCCTTACGAAAAGCCCGCTGGCGCGCCACCAGCGCGGTACGCACCGGCGCGTGCACAGCGATCGCCGAGGCGCGGCTGCCGACTTCCTCGGCGCGAATCTCGGCCGATACATCGACACCGTCGAGCTGCGCCAGCCCTTCGCGAAAAGTGATATGCAGATCGTCGATCAGCTTCGTCAGCGCGTCGGCATCGTGCGCCGCAATGTTGTAGCGCAGGCTGGCGAGCGCGGCGAGACGGTACAGCGCGCCGCTGTCCAGCAAGTGGAAGCCGAGGCTTGCGGCAACCAGCGCGGCCACGGTGCCTTTGCCGGAGGCACTCGGGCCGTCGATCGTAATGACGGGCGTCTGGTGAAAGGGACGGGTCGGTTTCATCGAAAAAGTCGCACGTCGGTCGATTCGGGGTCGAATCAGGGTTGAGCAAGCGCAATGAAGCGCTCGAAATAATCGGGAAAGGTCTTGCCGACGCACTTCGGGTCGTTGATCCGCACCGGCACGCCGCCGAGACTCACCAGCGAAAAGCACATGGCCATGCGGTGATCGTCGTAGGTGTCGATGGCGGCGTTCGGGATCAGCTTTTCAGGCGGTTCGATGACGATGAAGTCCTCGCCCTCCTGCACTTTGGCGCCGACCTTGCGCAGTTCGGTCGCCATCGCGGCGAGCCGGTCGGTTTCCTTCACGCGCCAGCTGGCGATATTGCGCAGCGTGGTCGCGCCGTCGGCGAACAGGGCCGCGACGGCAATCGTCATGGCAGCGTCGGGAATCAGATTGCAGTCCATGTCGATCGGCTCGAGCTTGCCGTTGTCGTGACCGACGCCGCGCACTTCGATCCAGTCGTCGCCCATCTGCAGGTTCGCGCCCATCCTGATCAGCGCATCGGCAAAGCCGACGTCGCCCTGAATGCTCGCGCGGCCAACGCCCTCCACTCTCAACGGCCCGCCGCCGAGGGCGCCGGCCGCGAGAAAGTACGAAGCGGACGACGCATCGCCCTCCACCATGATCGTGCCCGGCGACTGATACCGCTGCCCCGCCGGCACGATGAACTGATGCCAGCCATTGCGCTCGACCTTGATGCCGAAGCGCTCCATCAGCTTGATGGTGATCTCGATGTACGGCTTCGAGATCAGTTCGCCGTCCACCTGCACGGTGCTCACGCCGCTTTCGGTGCGCAGCAGCGGCAGCGTCATGAGAAGCGACGTCAGGAACTGGCTCGACACGTCGCCACGCACGGTGATCGGCGCGTCGGCGTTGATCTGCCCGGGGCGAATCCGCAGCGGCGGATAGCCTTCGTTCTCTTCGTAATCGATCTTCGCGCCGAGCTGGCGCAGGCCGTCGACCAGATCGCCGATCGGCCGTTCGTGCATGCGCGGCACGCCGTGAATTCGATAGTCGCCACCATTGACCGCCAGCGCCGCCGTCAGCGGACGCACTGCCGTGCCGGCGTTGCCGAGAAACAGGTCGGCCGTGCGCGCCGTGAATGCGCCGCGCGTGCCCGCCACGACGCAGGTGTCGCCGTCGCGCCTCAGACGCACGCCGAGTTTTTCGAGCGCGTCGAGCATCACGCGGGTGTCGTCGGAGTCGAGCAGGTTCGTGATCGTCGTTTCGCCTTCGGCGAGCGCCGCGAGCAGCAGCACCCGGTTCGAGATGCTCTTCGAACCTGGCAGACGAATCGTGCCGGACGCGCGGGAGAACGGTCCGAGATCGAGGAATTCCATGATTGAGTCCAGTTTCCGGTTATTTCGACGCGTCGCTATTGGCGACGCCGGCAGCGCGCTGTTCCTGCCATTCGGTACGCGCCACGCGCGAGCGCGCGAACACGCTTTCGAGGGCGGCGCCGTCAGCGGCTTCGATCGCCGCGCGCAGGCGCGCGAGCACGGCCGTATAGGCGTCGAGTTCGTCGAGCAGCGCAACGCGATTGGCCACGCACACGTCACGCCACATTTCCGGGCTCGACGCGGCAATCCGCGTGAAGTCGCGGAAACCGCCCGCCGCGAACGAGAATTTCAGCGCGGCATCGGGCGAATTGAGAATCTGCTCGACCAGCGCGAACGAGAGCACGTGCGGCAAATGGCTGACCGACGCGAACACGCGGTCGTGCTGCTCAGGTGTCATATTGCGCACCAGCGCGCCGGTGGCCCGCCACATGGCCGCGACGCGCTCCACGTCTGCCGACGCGTTCTCAGGCAGCGGGCACAACACGACATTGCGGCCCACATACAAGTCAGGCAACGCGGCATCCACGCCGCTTGCCTCGCGGCCGGCAATCGGATGCCCCGGCACGAACTGGCCGATACGCGCGCCGAGCGCAGCACGGGCAGCAGCGACCACGTCCGACTTGGTGCTGCCGGCGTCGGTGATGATCGTGGCCGCATCGAGAAACGGGGCGATGCGCTCGAGCAGCGGATGCGTTTGCGCGACCGGCGCGGCCAGCAGCACGAAGTCGGCGCCGGACAACGCTTCTCGCAGTGAAGTGTCGTCATTTAGCGCCGCCGAGCCGTCGATCACGCCCAGTTCCAGCGCACGCTCGGTCGACGCAGACGAACGTCCGACGCCAATCACCTTGCGCGCGCCCTCGGTCTCGCCCCGCTCGCGCAACGCGCGCGCGAGCGATCCGCCGATCAGGCCGACACCGAAAATTACCAGCTTGTTAAAAGAAAACGCGGCCACGTCGGTCACAGATTGAGCGCGCCTGTCGTGCCGACGAGGCGCGCGGGTCAAGGGTTACCGCTTACGCGGTGGCGAGCGTTTTTTCGAGCGCCGCGATGAATGCTTCGTTTTCTTCCGGCAGGCCGATCGTGATGCGCAGCCATTGCGGCAAACCGTAGTTGCCGACCGGACGCACGATCACGCCCTGCTTCAGCAACGCCAGGTTGACGCGATTGCCGGCTGCGTCGTCGTTGCCGACACGCACCAGCACGAAGTTGCCATCCGACGGCACATATTCCAGACCGAGCTTGTCGAACGCTTCGGTCAGACGGCGATAGCCTTGCGCGTTCAACGCGGCGCTCTTTTCCAGAAACGCCTTGTCATTCAGTGCAGCGATCGCCGCGGCTTGCGCCAGCGTGTTCACATTGAACGGCTGACGCAGACGATTCAGCAGGTCGGTCAACTCGGGCTGTGCGATCGCGAAACCCACGCGCAAACCCGCCAGGCCGAACGCCTTCGAAAACGTGCGCGACACCAGCAGATTCGGATAGCGGCGCACCCACGCGATCGAGTCGTAGCGCTTCTCTTCCGGCAGATACTCCGTGTACGCCTCGTCGAGCACCACGACCACGTTGCGCGGCACCTTGTCGAGAAACGCCTCGAGCTTCGCGCCTTCGATGAACGTGCCGGTCGGGTTGTTCGGGTTGGCGACGAAGATCAGGCGCGTGTCGTCGGTGATCGCGGCGAGCATCGCGTCGAGATCGTGACCGTATTTGACGGCCGGCACGACGATCGCACGAGCACCCAAGCCTTGTGTCGCCAACGCGTAAACCGCGAACGAGTACTGTGCATAGACGATCGACTGGCCCTTTTCCACAAAGGCATGCGCCGCGATTTCGAGGATGTCGTTACTGCCGTTGCCAAGCGTGATCCAGTCGGCCGGCACGCCATAGCGCTCGCTCAGCGCAGTTTTCAGCTCGAACGCATTGGCATCCGGGTAGCGGCCCAGTTCGCTGGCGGCCTGCGCCATGGCACGCTGCGCCGACTCCGGCATGCCGAGCGGATTCTCGTTCGACGCGAGTTTCACGATGGTCGCTTCGTCCAGACCGAACTCGCGGGCCACTTCCGAAATCGGTTTGCCTGCGATGTAAGGCGCAATAGCGCGAACGTAGGAAGGACCGAAAGACGCTGTCATGAGACTCTCCGAACGACTATGAGTAATTGAATGTGCGGCTGGCGCGCCCGGATGCTGCGGACCGCCGCTTGAGTAGCTTCAGTGGGCGCGCGGATACGAGCCCAGAATTTTCAGGAATGCAGCCTTCTCGCCGAGTTCGGCGAGCGCGGCGGCAACCGCCGGATCGTCGCGATGACCTTCGACGTCGATATAGAAGTAGTACTCCCACGTGCCGACGCGCGCCGGTCGCGATTCGAAGCGCGTCATCGATACGCTGTGACGCGCCAGCGGCTCCAGCAGCTTGAACACGGCGCCGGGCTCGTTCTGCACGGAAACGATCAGCGAAGTCTGGTCGTGTCCGCTCGGGCCAGCGGGCTGCTTGCCGATCATCACGAAGCGCGTGCGGTTGTGCGGATCGTCCTGGATCAGCGCATACGCTACCTGCAGGCCGTAGTGAGTCGCAGCGCGATCGCCGGCGATCGCCGCCACGGTCGGATCTTCAGCGGCCATGCGTGCCGCTTCCGCGTTGCTCGACACCGCCTTGCGCTCCAGATGCGGCGCGTTGGTCGACAGCCAACGCTGGCATTGGGCGAGCGCCTGCGCGTGCGCGCAAACACGCGTCACGCCGGTGAGGTCGCCGTTTAGCGTCAACAAATTATGATGAATCGGCAAAGCCAGTTCGCCGCCGATCGTGAGTTGCGTTTGCAGCAGCAGATCGAGCGTGCGCGACACCGCGCCTTCGGTCGAATTCTCGACCGGCACGACGCCGAATTCCGCGGCGCCCGCTTCGACCGAGCGAAACACTTCGTCGATCGACGGACACGGCAAGCCTTCGATCGACTGACCGAAGTACTCGTGCATCGCCTGCTCGCTGTAGGTGCCGACCGGGCCGAGGTAAGCGGCCTTGATGGTCTTCTCGAGCGCGCGGCTCGCGGCCATGATCTCGCGCCAGATCGCACTGATATGCTCGCTCGCGAGTGGCCCTTCGCTCATGTCCTGCAGACGCGCGATCACCTGCTGTTCGCGCTCCGGCCTGAACACCGGCGCGTTGAAATGCTTCTTGACTTCGCCCACCTCGAGCGCCACCGCGGCGCGTTGATTGAGGAGCGCGATCAACTGCGCGTCGAGGGCGTCGATGCGTTCGCGAAGAGGCTTGAGTCGGGTATTGAGTTCGTCGTCCATGCGTGAAAACGGCCCTGCCGGTAGCTGCTGCACAAATGCGTGCTGGAAAGGATGCGCGCGCCCTGATGACTCAGGCGCTGCGCTGTTCGAATTCCTTCATGTATTCGACAAGCGCTTTGACGCCCTCGAGCGGGACGGCGTTATAAATCGACGCCCGCATGCCGCCGACGGACTTGTGGCCCTTTAGCTGCACCATTCCCCGCGCTTTCGCGCCGGCCAGGAAATCTTCGTTGCGGGACTCGTCGGCGAGGAAGAACGGGACGTTCATCCGCGAGCGCGAGCCGTGTTCGACCTTGTTCAGATAGAAGCTGCTCGAGTCGATCGCGTCGTACAGCAGCTTCGACTTTTCGAGATTACGTGCTTCCATCGCGGCAAGGCCGCCCTGCTTCTTCAACCACTTGAACACCAGCCCGGCGATGTAGATCGCGTAAGTGGGCGGTGTGTTGTACATCGAATTGTTCTCGGCGACGGTCTTCCATTCGAACGCCGACGGGCAGATCGGCAGCGCACGATCCAGCATGTCTTCGCGCACGACCACCACCGTCACGCCGGCCATACCGATGTTCTTCTGCGCGCCGCCAAACAGCACGCCGTATTTGGCGATGTCCATGGGACGCGACAGGATATGCGACGAGGCGTCCGCCACCAGCGGAATATCGCCGAGATCGGGAATCTCGAACGTCTCGACGCCGTGGATCGTCTCGTTCGTGCATAGATGCACGTAAGCCGGGTCGTCCGACAGTTGCCATTCGGAGCGCGCGGGCGCGCGGGTAAAACCCTCGGCCGTCTGGCCGCTCGCCGCCAGATGCACGGTGCCGTACTTCTGCGCTTCCTTGAACGACTTCTGCGACCAGGAACCCGTCACGACGAAATCCGCGCGCGGCTTCGCGCCCATCAGATTCATCGGCACGATTGCGTTCTCGCCGAGACCGCCGCCTTGCAGGAACAGAATGCGATGGCTCGCCGGCACCTCGAGCAGGTCGCGCAGATCGACGAGCGCTTCCTCGTGGATCGACATGAACTCTTTCCCGCGATGGCTCATTTCCATCACGCTCATGCCGCTGCCTTGCCAATCGAGCATTTCGTCGGCGGCTTGACGCAGCACTTCTTCGGGCATGGCCGCAGGGCCGGCGGAGAAATTAAAGACGCGCATCGTGAGATCCTGGAAGCAGGCGCGAAAAACGAAGATCGCGCAAAAATCGGCGACGTTGGCAGCCGGGCCGACAATGACCGTCAACTGACAACGCGATTTTGCCGGCGCAATTTTCTGACGCGGGTTTCAGGCCGCGGGTAGCGGACCGCGGGCTTCAAACCATTTCGCGCCAAAAAAGAAAATGGCCGTCTGCGCGTGTGCGCAAACGGCCATTATCGCATTGTCACCGCCAAGCCGCCAAACCCCGTGCGCCATCCAGTCTATGAGGCGGCTCTATCGGGAGGCGGCTGGCGCGATATCAGCGCAGCCTTTCGACCTTGAGCTTACTTGGCCGGCTTGACCGACGCGACTTCCTTGTCGGCCTGGTCACGCGTTGCCTTGATCGATTGCGGCATGTACTTTTGCATCAAGCCGTTCACGACGTCGCGGCCAACCTGGTCTTGCACCTGGATGAACTTGCGGCCGGTCGGGCTCTTGTAGAACGTCGTCAGATCCTTGATTTCCGACGTGCTGTAGTACTTCGCGTACGCGTCGTACTGAGCTTGCATGGCGTCCTGACGGAACGAGTCCGTTGCGAACACCTGGCCTGCGCCGTCAACCAGCTTCGGCACTGCGTTCTTTTGCAGCGTCGGGACGGAAGCCTGCTTCTGCTTGTCCGTCATCGTCTTGTTTTCGCTCAGTGCGTCCGACAGGATTGCCGGAACCAGCTGCTTGGCTTGCATCTGGGCGCTGTTGCCGATCGCGCCGACGAGCTTTTGCGCGTCGATGGCGTCCAACAGGTCCTTGATTGCAGCCTGCTTGGCCGGATCAACCGGTGCCGCGGCAGCAGCCGGAGCCGCCGGAGCCGGGCTCTGAAGCGCTTGAGCCATAGCGAAGGTCGGCACGAGGGCAGCCAGCAACATCAGTTGTTTGAATCGTTTTTGCATCATTACTCCCTAATAGAAATGAACTTGAACAGCAAGCTGCGCGGGACACGTATCAGCCCGACACGCCATTATTCCCGGCGCAGCTTTCAACCAATCACTGAGACTGTAAGACGCAGACACGAATCAGGCAGCACCGCCCGGTTCGCCGCCGTTGTCACCCGCGCTGTTACCTTCGGCGGGACCTTCGACGTCGCCTTCCGCATCACCCTCTGCTTCCGCCTCAGCAACCTGTTGCAGACCTGAAAGCTTGGTCCCTTCGTCAAGGCTGATGAGTGTAACACCTTGGGTTGCACGTCCCATTTCCCGAATTTCCGACACTCGCGTACGGATTAGCACCCCGGTATTGGTGATCAGCATGATCTGCGCTTCCTGATCCACCAGCGTGGCGGCGACGACCTTGCCGTTGCGCTCCGAGGTCTGGATCGCGATCATGCCCTTCGTACCGCGGCCATGACGGGTGTATTCGATGATCGGTGTACGCTTGCCGAAACCGTTTTCCGTAGCGGTAAGCACCGACTGCTGCTCGTCGCCCGCCACCAGCAACGCGATCACGCTCTGACCGTCTTCGAGCTGCATGCCGCGCACGCCGCGCGCTTCGCGGCCCATCGGACGCACGTCGTTCTCGTCGAAGCGAACCGCCTTGCCTGAATCCGAGAACAGCATGACATCGTGCTGACCGTCCGTAATGGCGGCGCCGATCAGGTAATCGCCGTCATCCAGACCGACCGCAATAATACCTTTGCGCAACACACGCCCAAAGGCTTCCAGCGGCGTCTTTTTTACCGTTCCTAACGCGGTGCCCATGAAGACGAATTTGTCAGCCGAGAATTCCTTGACCGGCAAGACAACCGTAATCTTTTCGCCTTCCTGAAGCGGGAAGATATTGATAATCGGACGGCCGCGCGAGTTCCGCGAACCTTGCGGCACTTCGTAGACCTTCACGCTGTAGACGCGACCGCGATTCGAGAAGCACAGAATGTGATCGTGCGTGTTCGCGATGAACAGCGTGTCGATCCAGTCGTCTTCTTTCATCGCCGTGGCCTGTTTGCCGCGACCACCGCGTTTCTGCGCGCTGTATTCGGACAACGGCTGCGATTTCACGTAGCCGGCGTGCGACATGGTCACGACCATTTCTTGCGGCGTGATCAGATCTTCCGTGTTCAGCTCGGTTGCGTTCAGCTCGATCTTCGAGCGGCGCGCGTCGCCAAATTCGGCTTTGATCGACGTGAGTTCGTCGACGATGATCGCCGTAATGCGTTCCGGACGAGCCAGAATGTCCAGCAGGTCGGCGATTTGCGCCATGACTTCGCGGTACTCGCCGATGATCTTGTCCTGCTCCAGGCCGGTCAGGCGCTGCAGACGCATCTGCAGAATTTCCTGAGCCTGGGTGTCGGACAGACGGTAGAGGCCGTCGGATTGCATGCCGAACGACGGATTCAAACCGTCAGGACGGTAGGCTTCGCGACCACCCGCCGTCGCATTTTCCGTCTCGGCGCGGGACAACATTTCGCGCACCAGCGAGGAATCCCATGGACGCGCCATCAATTCCTGCTTGGCGATCGGCGGAGTCGGCGCGGCTTTGATGATCGCGATGAACTCGTCGATGTTGGCGAGTGCAACCGCCAGACCTTCGAGCACGTGCCCGCGTTCACGCGCCTTGCGCAGTTCGTATACAGTGCGCCGCGTCAGCACTTCCCGGCGATGCGACAGGAAGCACGATAGCATTTCCTTCAGGTTCAGCAGCTTCGGCTGGCCGTCGACCAGCGCGACCATGTTCATGCCGAAGGTGTCCTGAAGCTGGGTCGCCTTGTACAGATTGTTCAGAACGACTTCCGGCACTTCGCCGCGCTTGAGTTCGATCACGACGCGCATGCCGCTCTTGTCGGACTCGTCGCGAATGTCGGAAATGCCCTCGAGCTTTTTCTCGTTGACCAGTTCGGCGATGCGCTCCAGAAGTGAGCGCTTGTTCACCTGGTACGGCAATTCGTCGACGATGATCGACATGCGCTGACCGCGGTCGATTTCCTCGAAGTGCGTGAGCGCGCGCATCACCACGCGGCCGCGGCCGGTGCGATAGCCGTCGCGCACGCCGGCCACGCCGTAGATAATGCCGGCGGTCGGGAAGTCGGGCGCCGGAATGATCTCGATCAGCTCGTCGATCGTGGATTCCGGGTTCTTGAGCAGATGCTGGCACGCGTCGACAACCTCATTGAGGTTGTGCGGCGGGATGTTGGTCGCCATGCCGACCGCGATGCCGGACGAACCATTGATCAGCAGATTGGGAATACGCGCCGGCAGGATGGCCGGTTCGTTTTCGCTGCCGTCGTAGTTCGGCGTGAAGTCGACCGTTTCCTTGTCGATGTCGGCCAGCAGTTCGTGGCCGATCTTCGCCATGCGGATTTCGGTGTACCGCATGGCCGCGGCATTGTCGCCGTCGACCGAACCGAAGTTGCCCTGGCCGTCGACCAGCATGTAGCGCAGGGAGAAGTCCTGAGCCATCCGGACGATGGTGTCGTATACAGCCGTGTCGCCGTGCGGGTGATATTTACCGATAACGTCGCCGACGATACGCGCGGACTTCTTGTAAGCCCGGTTCCAGTCGTTGTTCAGTTCGTGCATCGCGTACAGCACGCGCCGGTGCACCGGCTTCAGGCCATCGCGAACATCGGGAAGCGCACGCCCTACGATCACGCTCATCGCGTAATCGAGATACGAACGGCGCATTTCCTCCTCTAGGGAGATTGGCAGAGTCTCTTTGGCGAATTGATCCATTATCCGTATCTTTTACGTGCCAAGACGACGGCTTAACTGCAATTCGCCGCGTCTTCGCGTAAGCATTGCAGACGCAACGCATCACGCGATTCTAACATGCCGCGAATCCGCTCCCGACGAAGGTACGTATACCTATTAGGCAGTGAATGCGAAGCCCACCTCAACGCTCCATTTTTGAGAGAGAGCAGGCTCGATTCGTGCGTGGGGCAATTCGCCGCTGAGCCATGACTGGCGGCCCCTCCGGGCGATTGCTTCTGTTGCGCATGCACCACAATTGGAGGGTGATTTGATGGGGGGCAGATTTTTTTATCGTTGGAAGGGAACGATATGGCAAAATGCCAACGCACAAAGAGTTAGACACTGCTCGAAGTCTACACAGCACGTTTTTTGTTCTACACCGATGTTATACTTCGAGCAATGTATGACTTGTCTTCGTCAACAGGCTCGCAGTAAACCTGCGGTAATCTCAATTTCGAGAGGAGAAATATGAATAAACTTTCAAAGCTCGCGTTCATTGCAGCTACCGCAGTTATGGCTGCATCCGCCATGGCGCAATCGGTGCCGGCGTCGCGACAAGCCACGAACGACAACTGGGTGAATGGTACCGGCGAATACGTGTGGATGAACGGCACGAACGAGCTTTGCTGGCGCGATGCATTCTGGACGCCGGCAACGGCCAACGCAAAGTGCGATGGCGCCCTGGTTGCCCAGGCTCCGACCCCGCCGGCTCCGGTCGCACCTGCACCGGCTATCACGAGCCAAAAGATTACGTATCAAGCTGACGCTCTGTTCGACTTCGACAAGGCAATCCTGAAGCCGGCCGGCAAGGAAAAGCTGGACGATCTGGCATCGAAGATCGGCGCGCTGAACCTGGAAGTCGTCGTCGCAACGGGTTACACGGACCGCATCGGTTCGGACAAGTACAACGACCGTCTGTCGCTGCGCCGCGCTCAAGCTGTGAAGGCATACCTGGTCAGCAAGGGCATCGAATCCAACCGTATCTATACGGAAGGCAAGGGCAAGCGCAACCCGGTCACGACCGGTTGCAACCAGAAGAACCACAAGCAACTCATCGCCTGCCTCGCACCGGATCGTCGCGTGGAAGTCGAAGTTGTCGGTACTTCGAAGCAATAAGCTGCGCGTTACCGCAGTATCAAAGCCCCGCTTCGGCGGGGCTTTTTTTATGTCCGGCCGCCTGCTCGCCCCCGTCTGCGCGCACCCGGCCGAACCTCGACGGGGCGGCATTTTGCCGCCTCGTCCCTCGACCTATATACTCCGGGTTTATCCTCGAGCGCCCGCTCACCGCTTTCTTCGAGGCAGCTTCCGCCATGACCAACGCCGATCCCCACGAACTGCAGAAATTTAGCGACCTTGCACATCGTTGGTGGGACCCGAATGCCGAATTCAAGCCACTGCACGAGCTCAATCCGATTCGCCTGAGCTGGATCGACGCGCACGCGCATCTTGCCGGCAAAACCGTGCTCGATATCGGCTGTGGCGGCGGCATTTTGTCCGAGTCGATGGCCGGTCTGGGCGCGCACGTCAAGGGGATCGACCTGTCGACCCAGGCGTTGGGCGTGGCCGATCTTCACAGCCTTGAAAGCGGTGTAACCGTCGATTACGAAGAAATCGCCGCTGAGGCGCTCGCCGCCCGCGAACCGGGCAAGTACGACGTCGTAACCTGCATGGAAATGCTGGAGCACGTGCCTCAGCCCGCCGCCATCGTCGAAGCGTGCAAGACGCTGGTGAAACCGGGCGGCTGGGTGTTCTTTTCCACGCTGAACCGCAACGTGAAGTCATACCTGTTCGCCGTGATCGGCGCCGAGTACATCGCGCGCATGCTGCCCAAGGGCACGCACGACTACGCGCGCTTCATTCGCCCTTCGGAGTTGGCGAGCTTCGTGCGCGCTGCCAACCTGCGCACGGCGGATATCAAAGGCATCGTCTATAACCCGCTCAGCAAGCATTTCACGCTGTCCGCCGACACGAGTGTGAACTACATGCTCGCCTGCCGGCGCGACGTCTGATCCGCCCCGACCTGCCGGACTTACGAATCAATGAGCGATCCCACACCCCTGCCCCAACGCGAAGACAACGAAGACGCACTCGGTCTTTGCATGGCTGTGCTGTTCGACCTCGACGGCACGCTAGCCGACACGGCGCCCGACCTCGCGGCCGCCGTCAACAAGATGCGCCACGATCGCGGGCTCGAGATGGTGCCGCTCGAAGATCTGCGCCCACTGGCGTCTGCGGGCGCGCGCGGGCTGATCGGTGGGGCGTTCGGGATCGGCCCCGAACATCACGAGTTCGCGTCGCTGCGCGAGGAATTCCTCGCCAACTACGAAGCGGACCTGTGTATCGAGACCACGCTGTTTCCGGGCATTCCGGAAATTCTCGACGAACTCGACGCCCGTGGCGTGCTCTGGGGCATCGTCACCAACAAGGTTGCGAGGCTCACCGAACCGCTGATCGCGCAACTGGGACTGGAAGAGCGCGCCGGCTGCATCGTCAGCGGCGACACGACTCCCCACTCGAAACCGCACCCGGCGCCTTTGCTGCACGCCGCACGGGAACTGGACGTGGTGCCGGAACGCGTCGTCTACGTTGGCGACGATCTGCGCGACGTGCAGGCGGGTTTCGCCGCCGGCATGAGGACCATCGCGGCAGCGTACGGCTACTGCGGCAACGACATTCCGCCGACGCAATGGCACGCGCAACACGTTGTCCAATCGCCGGCTGAATTGCAGAGACTGTTGCGCGACCTCGGCTGAAGCATGGCCGCCCGGCCCGGCCAAGCCCGGGCGCCATTGCGCGGGCCGCGTCAATGAGTCAGGACGTGGCCGTCAATCTATTGTAAAATCTACGCTGGCTCATCTATTTTGAGCAACGAACCGCGGGGGCGACCTGGTTTCGACAGGGGTTGCGAAGCGGCTAGGGCATGTCGAGGACCCGTCACCTCGTTAATCAATGGGAAAAACGTAACTGCAAACGACGATACGTTCGCACTGGCAGCCTAAGGGCCGCCGTCCTCTGCCTAGTTTACTGACGGGCTAGAGTCGCAAGACCGGTAGCAATACCGACAGAGGTCATATACGTCAGTTAAGCCTTGGTGGTGTCACGACATCCGGGTCGAAAATCTAGTGAATCGCCGTAGTGCAGCGTGTTCGTCCGCGTCGCTACGGTTAAATCAAATGACAGAACTAAACATGTAGAACTGGTCGTAGAGTGCTTCTGGACGCGGGTTCGATTCCCGCCGCCTCCACCAAATACCCTTCCACGATGTTCCGAGGAAGTACAGAAACCCGCGATAGCTCAAGGCTTCGCGGGTTTTTTCTTTCCAGTACGTTCCAGCCTATTCCGTAGACAACCGGTGGTATCGGGTGGTATTTTCGGTGGCATTCGCTATACCACCGACACCCGATACCACCATGCCGCTCACCGATACCCAGATCAGGAACGCCCGCTATAACCCGGACGGCACCGGCAACCGCTTGTCGGACGGCGGGCGTATGTACCTCCAGATCGTCCAGTCAGGAGCGAAGTACTGGCGCATGAACTACCGGTTCAACGGGAAAGACAAGACGCTGGCGCTCGGCGTCTACCCGGACGTGCCGCTGGCAGCAGCTCGCAAGAAGCGCGATGATGCCCGCGAGAAGCTGGCGGCGGGCATCGATCCGGGCGAATCGAAGAAGGCGGAGAAACGCACCCAGCGCCTCAACGCTGAAAATTCGTTCGAGGCCATCGCCCGTGAGTGGCACGCCAAGTACGCGCCTACATGGTCGGAAGGCCACGGCGAGCGCATCTTGCGCCGCTTGGAGGTAGACGCCTTCCCGTGGATCGGTGGCAAGCCTATGGCCGACCTCGCTCCGCCCGATGTGCTCGATGTGCTGCGCCGGGTCGAGAAGCGCGGCGCACTCGAAACTGCTCACCGGCTCCATGCCAACATCGGGCAGGCATGCCGCTATGCCGTGGCGACCGGGCGCGCCCAGCGCGACATTACCGCCGACCTCCGGGGCGCATTGCCGCCCGTGCAAGTCGAACACATGGCAGCCATCACCGATCCAAAACAGGTTGCAGAACTGCTACGTGCGATGGATGGGTACACGGGCACCTTTCCAGTAGCGTGCGCGCTCAAACTCGCCCCCCTACTATTCCAGCGACCCGGCGAACTGCGCGCCGCTGAATGGACCGAATTCGACCTAGACGGCGGCACATGGGAGATTCCAAGTGGTCGGATGAAGCGCACTAAGCAAGGCAAAGCGGCGGGCGGTGCGCACATCGTTCCGCTGTCGTCTCAGGCCATCAGCATCCTGCGCGAGCTACACGCACTTACTGGCACCGGACGGCTCGTGTTCCCCAGCGTCCGCACGAAAGACCGCCCCATGTCGGACAACACGGTCAACGGTGCGCTGCGGCGGCTCGGGTACGATGGGGATACCATGACAGGCCACGGCTTCCGGGCGATGGCTCGGACGATCCTTGATGAGGTTCTGGACGTACCTGCCTCAATTGTCGAAGCCCAGCTCGCGCACGCCGTGAAAGACCCGCTCGGGCGCGCCTACAACCGAACCGCTCATCTTCCCCAGCGCAGGGAAATGATGCAGAAGTGGGCGGACTATCTCGATCAGCTCAAGGTGGGGGCGCAGGTCATTCCGATCAGCGCCAATGTTGCGAAGGGCGGCTAACGTTCGCACAATTCAGGCGGTAACAGCTCCTGTGATCACAACGACAAAACGACAATGCGCCTCTATTACCTCACCCAGCTTGAGTATGCTGAACGCATTCTGGCAGAGAAGCGGTTAAAACTTTCGACCGTTCCTGAAGCCAACGATCCCTTCGAACTGATGGGCGCTTGGGTAGGCGAGAGGCGCGCACGGCACCTCTACCGGGTTCTGCACGGCCATCTGTCGCAGTCTGTTGGGATGCTGTGCACCAGCAAAACTTGGGACAGCCCTGTCATGTGGGCGCATTACGGGGCGAAGCACAAGGGCGTATGCCTCGGCTTCGATGTTACCGACGCTGAAGCATACCAAGTCAAATACGAACCTCGTCGCTTGAACGGTCTGCTGGAGCATATCGGCAGAGGCGAGCTACTGAACGAGCCGCAGATGCGCGCCATTTTAACGACGAAGTTTAAGGATTGGGCATACGAACGCGAGTGGCGCTTTTTTGCTGGGCTGAACGATCGGCAGCCGGAAAGCGGCCTGTATTTTCTGAATTTTGCCCCGCACTTTACGCTACGCGAGGTAATACTAGGCCATCGATGTACTGCGAACGTGGAGCAGCTCGCCAAGCTTATCGGCCACACTAGCAAAAGCATCGATCTCTTTCACGCTCGGCCAGCATTCCAGTCGTTTCGGATTGTACGCAGAAGGGATGCGCCGTCGCTGTCTCTCATGCCGTAGAACATCTCGGCAAACCATTTAAACGCAAGAGATGGGGAAGGCAATATGAACGACGAAATGAAAACAATCATAAAGGCATTCGAGCTTTTCAGCGCGCGCCGTCCTCGACCGTCACAAGTCACGATGCAGCAAGCCGCAGAGATGCTGGGACTGAGCCGCTGGACGGTTAGCAAGATGGTCACGCACGGGACGTTCAAGCTCAACAAGTGCGGCCTTATCCCCATCGAGCAAGTCGACGCTGCCCTTCAACCCGCCTAAAACTGCGCGGCGCATTGCCCTCTGGTGCGTGCGAGCCGTCGCATTTTCAAGGAACGGCCCGCCTATCACTGAAGATGGCTGACACAAGGGCACGCACACATGAAAACGGGCCGCGCGGATTGCTCCGGCGGCCCGCCCTGTCTGCGCCCTCGGCGGGCCAGCGGAACAGAATCCGGCGGTTCCGAGTCGCAGACTGCACAGGTTTTTCCGTATGTGGGGCACTCATGTGCTTATCCCCATCCAGCAACGTCCCGAAGGATTCCCGGCTGGCACGGGCGCGCGCCACCTTGCGGCAGCGGCTTAATCGATAAGCTCGTCGGCCTCGAATGGCCGGTTCAACGCATTGCGCGGCGGTCTCATAGCTAGAAGCTGGAGCGCTCGCGGTCGGTTCGCGTCGTCGAGCAGGAGATTCGCGGCCTTGATCCGGTTCTCCAGCGGAGCGCCGGTGTCGTTCATCGTCGCCAGCAGCGCGGCGCGGCGGGCCGGATCGCCTGTCAGCTTGGCACCGGCGGCATCAATCGCCATCGCGAGGGTTGCGGCCTCCACGCGGCGCGCCTGCGCGATCAGCGGGTCATTCATCATTTCTACGAGCCTTCTGCGCCCGCCGGTCGCAGCGGCCTCGTCGGCGTCGTCGGCCAGCAGAATGCTCCCGGCCTCCATGCGGTGCGCCAGCTCGGCGCTCGTATCGTTTGTCACCGCCAGTAGAAACGCTTTCGGGTCGCCCGATTGGGTTTCCTGCGTCGCCTTCTTCTTTCGAGTTGCCATGTTACCTTCCGTTGTTCACTACCATGCGTGGCGGCGGTGGTGCTGCGCCGAACTTCGATGCGGCGGTCTTCGCTGCCTCATTCTTCGCGTCTTTCTTGCCCGCGCCCAACACACGCTTTGTGTCGTCACCCATCAGCGCCAGCGCGGCCTTCAATTGCTTGTCCGTAGGGTCAATCCGACCCAGCGAGATTTCGCGCACTAGCTCGCGCGCTTCCATATCGGGCAGCGGCTCGGGCAGCATTGGCTCTTTACGTGGCCGCCCGGCCCCGCGCCGTGCGCCGCCTGAGCGGCCTTTCGCTCCGGCCATGCACCATCCTCCTGTCATTTGATTTTGATTCCGGGCCAATCATGCCCGAAACGCGCGCCAGCGCAGGGATTGCGCCAGCCCGCGCCGCTTCGCCATTTGAAAAAACGCTCAAAACGGCTTTTTTTTCTGCGCGTGCGGGATCGGTCGGTCTCGGGCGCGAAGGCCAAAAAACTTTTGACTCCCCCCTGCCCATTTTTTGGGCAACCCGCTGGGGCGCACGGAGACGCGCCACAGCGCGACGCCGCGCAACACTCGCGGACTGGCTTTACTAGCGCGCCACCGGGCCAGCACATCGCCGACACGGCAGCACGGCGGCGGCATGCGTTAGCTCGTAACGCCTTCGATCACCGTGATTGCTTGCGGGTAGTTCGCCACCACGTCGAAACGCGCGTGAGCGATGAACGCAAGTTGACCGTTCGAACCCGGTAACTCCGGCAGCAGGCGAACATTGAAGTTTTCGCGCATCACGAATTGGACCGTGTTGAAGTTGCCGATAAACGCCAGCGACTCGTTAGCGCCATCGCCAAGGTTGGTCGGAACGCCAGTGGACGGACGGCGCACCACGCCATCCAGCAGAGCCGGAGCGTTGAGCGGTTGACCAAGCGTATCGACCAGACCAGCAAGGCCGGTCAGCGTGCGCGGAGCCATGATGATCGACGTAGGCGCGGGTGCGTCCGCGTCCAGTTGCGCTTGATACGCGGCCAGCATGTCGGCATACGCGAACGCGGAGCCGGTTTGCTTGATCTTCTGTACGTTCGTCATGCCGTACAGGCCCAACGGCTCGGGAGCCGTACCGGAGCCAACCAACGCGGCGCGGTCGAATGCCTTGGCGAACGCTTGCGCGAGCGCTTGGCGCACGGCGCGGTCCATATCCACGGCATCGGCCAGCAATTCACGGCTGATCGGCACCACGATTGCGAGCGAACGCGGCGTAGCCGTCACGGGGCGGAAAGTCGGACCGCCGGTTGCCAGCGGGTCATTCTCGTTGCGCCATGCCGGTTTCGGCAGTTGATCCACAGCCGGAATGGTCACGCTCTTTGCAGCGCCAAGCGGCAGGATGCTCGCGCCAGCGGCCAGCACCGCCGATGCGCTTACCATCGCATCCAGAATCGTGGGCATTACCGCGTCCGGCACCGCGTAGCCGCCGTCCGTGCCCACGCCTTCCGACAGAGCCGCGCGCACGCCCTCGCTCACGCCCGACATACCAGCAGCGCCGCGAATGAAGTCCGCAATACCGAAATTGGCGCGCGGGCCGAACGCGCCGCCAGCCGATGCTTGAGCGCGTTGGCGATAGAACGCGCCGATTTGCGAGCCACGGAGGCCGGTCGAAGCGTGGACGGGCTGCGCTTCGTCAGTGTCCGCGCCCATTGCCTTGGTATTGCCCACGCCGCCAGCCATCTGAACCGCCATCTTGTCCATACCGGCCATGATGGCTTCCACGTCAGCGGCGATGCCGTCGACGCGTTCATTGTTCTTCGCCTTGAACTCGGTGAAAGACGTATTCACGCCCTGAATCATCGACTTGATTTCGCCCAAGCCAGCTTCCGCGCGCACAGCGAACATGCCGCGCTGGATTTTGCCGGTCTTGGCGAATGCTGCCTGTGCGGCTGCTGCGTTACGAACTGCCGATGCTGCGATGGAATTGCGAGCCATATGCCATTACCCCTAGTACGTTTAAACGATGCGGCGACAGCACCATGCGATCACCACTTGAGAACACCCAGCCAGCTTCTGCGCCAGATGGGAAGCATTGCGCTTCGATGAAACTCAATTAGTTGAACTAACTGGAATTAACCGGAACGCTTCGTTGTTTCTCAACCTCTGGCGGCATTCTACGGGATGGCTAACAGAGGGTCGCGACGTTCTACCCGCCGCGCTGGCCGCCTTTACTCGCGGGTATGCGTATTTCCCCGCGTTTTTTGGCACTTTTCTTCCAGCGCTTTCTCAAGTGTTAGCCGTGCGCCGCACAGCCATTGCGCGCCGCCGCTTTTCATCGGTCAAACCGCCAGCAGCGCCTATTCGCCAGCCGCTGCCCGACTGAGTCGATAGCGGAGCTTGTCATATCCCTTCGCCCGACCAGCAACTAGCCAGCCGCAAGCCACCAGTTCCCCCCAGCGCCTCGCGCACCAGCTCGCTATCACGCAGACCAGCCCATTTGCGCTCCACCACGTCCATTGCAGAGAATCCTTCCTCCAGCTCGCCAGCCGTGATGCGCGTGAAAAGCGCCTGAGCGGCCCCCGGTGCCACGGCGGCAGGCGCGCGGCCTGTCTGCCTTGCGCGCGCCTCGAAGGCAGATATAGCGGCATCCATAGCCTTATCCGTTACCGGACCATCGCCACCTTCGACCATATGCAGCAGCATGGCGAACCGCGCCGCCGACTTCGCCAGCCTGCGGCCTTATCGGAAAACTCCACCCATGTCACGCCAGCCGGGCGCGTGAACTCATGCACCAGCCCCGTGTGATCGCCGACCACACGGCGGATCGTCTGATTGATCGCCGCGGCGTCGCGTGATGCGCCCGATTGCGCGCTCTCTGCTTGATTAATCGCTTGCATTACTCCGCCTCTGCAATCAGTTCCATCAGATTCGCGCTCACCTTCGCCGCGGGTTCGTGATTGCCACCCTCTACAGCGGCCACAGCTCGCGCCACAGCCTCCACGCTTACCGGCTCACCATCACGGCTCCCTGCGTGATCCAGCACCGCCAGCGATGCGCCAGCCATGCCGCCGATTCGGCAACGCCTGCCCGGCCTGCGTAGCGCACCAGCGCGCGCATTGCAGCCGCTGAAAAATGCACGCCGCCGCCAGTGATGGTCGATGGGGTAACTGCCTCTTGTCGTTCGATTTCTTGCATTACTCGCCCTGTGTAGTCTGGTTGATTCGATAGATGGTCACGATGTGTCCGTCGCGCACCTGGTCGACGCCCACAATCGAGCCGCGGTCGATCAGAACGTCGATAGCGGCTTTCCCCCTCTGCAAACTGCGCCCAGCCACACCGCCGTACCGCCTCGCCGCGCGCAGCGGCGTCGCCCCCTCTGTTCGAAGCCTGCTTTCGTGTATGCCTTAAATCCTTATGATTGCCTTTCTAAGGGATCGACCCTATAAAAGACTTGTGGCGGTCCTGCCTAAATCCTTCCTATGCCGCTACCTAGTCGACTCGTCGAAGCCCGCCAGCAGGCTAGATTGGGATGGCTGCGCCTTTATCGGCCTGCCCGGTCGACGCTTCGGAACCTGCGCCGCTTTCAGGATCGCCCGCATGGCGTCGAATTCAGCCTGACGCGCTTCCGGCGTACCTTCCTGCCGCTCTTCGAAGCACGCAGCCGCTTCACGCTCCAGCCGCGCCGCCCGTTTTCGGATCTCTGCCAGCACCAGCGCCATGAATTCCGGCAGCGTCGGTGCCCACTTCGGATTCACGTCGACGCACTTGCGCAGGGCGTCGCGCACGACATTCTTTGTCACGTCAGGGCGCATCAGCCACCGCCCCCACACCGCCATCGCCTCCAACACTCCCAGATCCTCGCCAGCTTGGTTCGTCACACCGACTTCGAAGCGGCGATGCGCTGCCGCGCCATACATCGCACGCAGCTCGCCAAAAACGAATTGCCCGACTGACTGCGGAGTGAATTTGTTCTCAGCCATGGGCACTCCATCGCGCCGATTGCGCTGCCCGGTTCATTGAGTGATACGCGATCTGGGCCTTGGTGTAATCGTCAAGCGGATCGTCGCCAAAAGGCAAATCTTCATCTTCTGCGCGCACTGGCGACGGCGGATCAACCGCTATCGGCTCGTCGACGGCGCGGCCAGCCATAGCAGCGTGAAAGGCGGCGGCGGGATCTGCGAGCGGCGATGCCGTCGACTTCGTGACGCGCGCCAGCTCGGCTTTGCGCTGCGGCGGCACCTGTGTCGACGCCTGCGGCTGCTCGCCTCCTTCATGCAAGCCACATTTTTCTGCGGTCTGGTCGACCGCGGGCGCATGGTCTTTCCCGACGCTTTCGACTGTCGGCGCGCCCCTCACCTCACTTTTGAGGATACCCTTGCGGGTAGTCTCTCCGGCTGCGGTACGTTCAGATCCATCCAACGGGAATTTCGGCCCCAGCCAGATCTGACGTTCCTCTACCTGCCCGGCAGCGTTTCGGATCGTCTCAACCACGATATATCCACGCGCCGCCAGATCGCTAATGATGGCGCTCGCGCGCTTGGTGCTAACGCCGTGCCGATCACCAAATGCCTTGTTTAGCCGAAAGCAGCCGCGCTCCTTCGTTTGAAGGGCGAGAACGTCTGCCAGAAACGCAACTTCGATGTGACTTGCACGCCGTGCCTCAATCTCACCCATAAGCGCCGGGGTGAGCCATGTCCCCTTGGTTTCTTTCTTGTCCGTCATACCGCTGCCGCCCCTTGCTCACTGCTGGCGGCATGCGCGGCGTCGTATTCGCGCCTGAAGTCGCCAAAGCCCTCCGCCAGCCCCTCCGCCAGCTCATGTGCCGTGCGCGCGAGGTCGCGGGCTAATTTGGGCTGCGCAGCCAGCTCGGCAATAGCGGCATTCAGGGCCGCCAGCTTTCCGAAACTCTCAGCCGCATGGTCGAGCATTGCCGCAACATCGTCGGCGCTCAGTGCGATCTCATTGCGTTTAAACATGGCGCGCACCCTCCATCGGAACGACTACGGCCAGCGCGGCGAGCGCTTGAAGCGCATCGGCGCAAATGTCCAGCGCGTCGAAGACCGTAGGGGCGAGCGCAGCGGCGCGCAAGGCGCGGTTTGCCAGCTCAGTAGGGGAAAGGGTTTGCTCAGTGCGAGCGGATACAGGGCGCATATAGCGGCCTCCTACGTTGATAGTGGAAGCCCGCTTTCCGACGCCAATCGGGGTGAGCGGGCGCATGACGGGGTTGGCGTACCGGAACGTAGGCACCGGCGAGCCCGAAGGCTCCCCCGCCAAGGCCCGCCCATAGAAGACGTGCAAAGGCGCGACGGACGAAAAAATAGCCGCATTGCTGGCGGCTTGTCCGCCTACGTTGATCGAGACGCCAATCTCGTCAGCCGTTGTTTCGGCTGAGTGGAAAGTATACGGGCGCTGGCGGCTAGTCATCAACACATTTTTTGCACGCGCCGCCATTGCCGGGCCGATCACTGCACTGCCGCCTTCGTACCCATGTACTGGCACGTCTCGCGCGCCGCCAGCCATGCATCAACGTCTTCTTTGCGCCAGCCCACCGATTTAGGCCCCAAGCGAACGGGGGCCGGGAATGTGCCCCGGTTCATTGACGCGTAAATGAAGCTGCACGAAAGGCCGATGATTTGCTGTACTTCGCGGCGGCGCAGAATCTTGGTGGTCATACTTCCCTTTCTCCAGTAAAGGCCAGCGCGTGCAACCAATTCGCACAACTCGCTGGAACAGTTGGAAGTATGAGCGATGGCGAAGTGCACCGCGCGACGTTTGCGCCTAACAAATAGGCAGGCTATCAGGGAAGGAAAGCCGCCAGCCTCTCCGATGTCGATGTCGACGTGTGCCAGCGCTTTTCCTGATCGCTGATTTCTAGAAATTTTGGGGAAGGAAGATAGGCGGCGAAGCCGACGAAGCAGCGTAGCTGCGCCTATCTGTTACCTCATCTATGTTTTTTTATTTATGTAATCTCTATGCCTCGTTTCTGGGGGGAGGGTTTCCCCACTTTTGAGGTGAGGGGTATCCTCAAATGTAGGGTGAGGGTATTTAATGACCCTGCGGATTAGCCGTCTCCGGTGATGGTTATCCACAGGCGGTGAGTCAGCCCGATTTCACCTGTCGGCCGGCAGCTAGGGCTTCAGCACAGCCGGAACACTCTGGAACGCGCCGTAACACGTTGGCAAAAAAATGGGGTAGCACACCATTTTTGGTGGTATTTTCGGTGGTATCCAACACTAGTTAAACTGCAGAATCCTTACCAGACATGGCATAGCGGGTGAAATTCGGTTGCCGCCGCCGCAACCAGAACACGTTTCAGGCAGTACATTCAAGTCTCACCGAAAACCCGTAAGCGGCCTGCTGCTTGCGGGTTTTTTGTTGCCCGCCGCGTCCGTCCTGCTCGACTGGTTCGCCACCCCTTGCCGCTCCCGCTCCCCATGCGAAGAAACGTTTGGAATAAACGCATCCGCTCGATCGTTTATTCCTCACGCGCGCGCACGCCGCGTTTCGCGCGAAACCAACACCAAGATCAGGAGCCGACATCATGCGCAAAACCCTTTTCTGCCTCGCCCTCCTCGCACTGCAACAAAGCGCTTTCGCCGAAGTGCCAAAAGTCGTCGACGGGCGTTTCGTCACGGCGGACGGCATGACGCTCTACACCTTCGACAAAGACACCACGCCCGGCGTGAGCACCTGCACTGGCGGCTGCCTGAACAATTGGCCGGCAGCCACGGCCAGCGCGTCGGACAAACCGTCCGGCGAGTGGACGCTAATTGCCGCCGCCGACGGCAAACACCAATGGGCGTACAAAGGGCACCCGCTCTATCGCTTCGCGGCGGACAAGCAGGCGGGAGATATGAAGGGAGACGGCTTCAAGGACATGTGGCACACGGCCAAACCCTGAGCATCCGCCACAGGGTGAAGGCAAAGGCAACGGCAACGGCAACCGCAACGCCGGGCTAAACCTGAACCTGGAGACCCAGCGAAAGACGCCGGCAGAACGCCGGCGTTGCACAACCAACGGACTCGCGTATCCGCTTATTCGTCTTTGGGACACTGCAGATTGCAGCCATTCGGATCACCCATATCGCCGCGCTTGCGCATCGCCGATTTTTTACTGCTCTGATATTTGTCCGAGGGAGCCGACGCGGCAAACGGCATTTGCGGATGCTCGGCAAGACGAAACTGGTCTTGCAGGATACCGCCTGGAACACCCGGCGAATTCTGCGCAACAGCAACCGAAGCGGTGGCGAGCAGCACACCAGCCGTTGCCACGGCAGCACATGCGTGAAAAATAACGTTCATAGAGATCGGCGCGACATAACGCGCGGTTAAGGCGGAAGCGGAAGCTTAAAGAGTATCCCAAACGGACGCCATACGCAGCGCCGAACACAGCCCGATGTTTACGGCGGCTTACGCCACGGCTTCGCCGAGACCCTCTTCCAGTTCCACCACCCTGCCGCAGTCTTGCGGGTCATAGCCTTCGAGCTGATCGACGCTATGACGAAACGCGCTGCCGCGCAGCAGACCGATCACGGTCGCAAGCGGCGCACGCTCGAGGCGCGCGCGGTCGCAGGCAAAGTAATAGTCTTCGTCGACGACCGGGATGAAGTCGAGGCCGAAGTGATGCGCTGCGGGCTCCACACCAAAGCCCACATCCGCCATGCCGCTCGCAACGAACGCCGCAATCGCCGAATGCGTGAGTTCGGCCGACGCATAACCATTCACCCGATCCGGATCCACCCCGACGTTGCGTAGTGCGAGATCCAGCAACATGCGCGTGCCGGAGCCGGGCTGCCGGTTGACGAAGCGAATGTCGTCGCGCGCCAGATCGCCCAGGCCCGTGATTCCGCGCGGATTGCCCTTGCTCAGAAAGAGCCCCTGTTTGCGTCGCGTGAGATGCACGAGCACGTGACGCTGCGGATCGAGCCAGCGCCGGTACGCATCGGCGCATGCCGCGCGAAACTCACCGCGCGGCACATGAAAGCCAGCCAGATCGCATTCGCCGCGCGCAAGCGCGCTCACCGCATCCGCGCTGTCGCGATACTTGATGTCGACCGGAAGATCGTTCGCGACCAGCGCCGTGACGAGTGCGGCCACGGCATAACCATGCGACGCGAAGATGCGCACGTCGTCGGCGGGCGGCGCGAGCCAGCGGTTCAGATCGCTCGCCACTTCGCTGGCAAGCGCCTGCATGTTGCCATCGAGCCTTTCGCCGCACAGACGCTGCGCACGCAATACGGCTTGCCCGAGTTCGGATAGCACCGAGCCGCGGCCTCGCTCCTTGGCGATCAGCGGACCGCCCAAACGCTCCTCGATGCTGCGCAGCAAACCCCACGCATGACGGTAGGACAAACCCTTAAGCGTCGCCGCCTGCGCGATGCTGCCGGACTCATCCACCAGCGCGAGCAACGGCACGACGTCCGACAGGCTTGCCTCGCGGCCATCCGGGCCCTTCACCACCAACTGCGCCTGGCACTCGATTCTGATCATATATGCTCAACTCTTTCCTATTGCGCCAGCCGAATCAGCCGCCTATTGTTCGGCTATCCCATATCGAATATACGAAGCATAAGTGCACGCATTATGAATGACAAGTGCATATATGCCTTTGGAGGAGCCACCACTTGGACGATTCCATCGCCATCGCGCCGGATCAGCTCGTGCTGCGTCACGCGCAGCCGGGCAGATCGCTGCTAGCCGTCTTGCACGCGATTCAGGACGAACTCGGTTACGTACCGCCCGCTACGGTCGCGCCGCTCGCGCTCGCCATGAACCTGTCGCGCGCGGAAGTGCACGGCGTCATCACCTACTACCACCATTTCCGCACGCAGCCGGCCGCACAGGTCACGGTGCAACTGTGCCGCGCGGAAGCCTGCCGCAGCATGGGCACCGAAGCGCTGGCCCGGCATATCGAATCGCACACCGGCTGCCGCTTCGACGCCGAACATGAGCACGGCGCGACGGTGGAGCTGGAATCGGTGTATTGCCTCGGGCAATGCGCACTGTCGCCGGCACTCATGCTCAACGGCACCTTGCACGCCAAGGTCACGCCGCAAAAGTTCGACGCGATATTCGCGGCCGCCAACAAGTGCGTGGAGGTGACGGCATGACGCGCATCTACGTTCCCCGTGATTCGTCGGCACTGGCGCTCGGCGCCGACGCGCTCGCTCAGGCGATCGAAGCCGAAGCCGCGCGCCGCGGCGTCGAAGTCGAAATGGTTCGCAACGGTTCGCGCGGCCTGCTGTGGCTCGAACCGCTCGTCGAAGTTCAAACACCGGAAGGCCGCATCGGCTACGCGAACGTCGAAGCAGGCGACGTCGCCGCGCTGTTCGATGCAGGCTTGCTCGATGGCGGAGCGCACGCAAAGCAAGTCGGCGTGGTCGACGAGATTCCGTATCTGAAGAAGCAGCAGCGCCTGACGTTCGCGCGCATCGGCATCACCGACCCGCTTTCCATCGACGACTACGTCGCCCACGGCGGCCTCGAAGGCTTGCGCCAGGCGCTGCAGACCGACGGCGACGCCGCCTGCGAAGCATTGATCGAATCCGGCCTGCGCGGCCGCGGCGGTGCAGCCTTCCCGGCCGGCATCAAATGGCGCACGGTGCGCGGCGCGAAAGCGGCGCAGAAGTACATCGTCTGCAATGCGGACGAAGGCGATTCCGGCACCTTCTCCGATCGCCTCGTGATGGAAAGCGATCCGTACGTGCTGATCGAAGGGATGATCATCGCCGGTGTCGTGACGGGCGCGACGGTGGGCCATATTTACGTGCGCAGCGAGTATCCGCATTCGATCGCGACGCTCGAAGCCGCTATCGCCAAAGCACGCGCCGCCGGCTGGCTCGGCGATAGCGTGCTCGGCTCGACGGCGCATCGCTTCGAGCTGTTCGTCGCGAAAGGCGCCGGCGCATACGTATGCGGCGAGGAAACGGCGCTGCTCGAATCGCTCGAAGGCAAGCGCGGCATCGTGCGCGCCAAGCCGCCAGTGCCGGCGCTCGTCGGCCTTTTCGGCCAACCGACCGTGATCAACAACGTGATCACGCTCGCCACGGTGCCGATCATCTTCGCGCGCGGCGCGGCGTTCTACAAAGACTTCGGCATGGGCCGTTCGCGCGGCACGCTGCCGTTCCAGCTCGCGGGCAACGTCAAGCAAGGCGGCCTCGTCGAACTCGCGTTCGGCGTGACGCTGCGCGAATTGCTCTATGACTTCGGCGGCGGCACGGCGAGCGGCCGGCCCGCTCGCGCGGTGCAGGTGGGCGGCCCGCTCGGCACGTATCTGCCGGAAAGCCAGTGGGACATTCCCATGGACTACGAAGCGTATGCGGCAGTCGGCGCGGTCGTGGGCCACGGCGGCCTCGTCGTGCATGACGACACGTCGAATCTGGCCGAACTCGCGCAGTACGCCATGCACTTCTGCGCCCTCGAATCATGCGGCAAATGCACACCGTGCCGGATCGGCTCGACGCGCGGCGTCGAAGTCATAGGCCGGATTCGCAACGGCGATACGTCCACCCGGCAAGTGCAGTTGCTGCGCGATCTGTGCGACACGATGGTGTCCGGTTCGCTCTGCGCGATGGGCGGCATGACGCCGTTCCCGGTGCTGTCCGCGCTCGATCATTTCCCCGAAGACTTCGGTCTCGCCAACGTGTCTGAACACGCGCCGAAAGCGGCCTGACCCAGGAGCCAAACCATGTCCGACGTGCTCAACTCTCCCACTGGCGGCTGCGGCTCAGGCAACTGCGCGTGTAAATCGCAAGCCCTGCAGCAGCGTGCGCCCCGTTCGTTCTTCGACGACACCGATTTCGGCACGCCCGAGCGGCACGCCGACATCGACGTCACGCTGGAAATCGACGGCCAGTCCGTCACCGTTCCCGCCGGCACCTCTGTGATGCGCGCCGCCGTCGAAGCGGGAGTCAACGTGCCGAAGCTCTGCGCGACGGATTCGCTGGAGCCGTTCGGCTCGTGCCGTTTGTGTCTCGTGGAAATCGAAGGCAAGCGCGGTTATCCCGCTTCATGCACGACGCCGGTCGAAGCCGGCATGAAGGTCCGCACGCAAACCGATCGTTTGCAGTCGCTGCGCCGCAACGTGATGGAGTTGTACATCTCCGATCACCCGCTCGACTGCCTCACCTGCCCCGCCAACGGCGACTGCGAACTGCAGGACATGGCGGGCGTCACGGGCCTGCGCGAAGTGCGCTACGGCTTCGACGGCGCGAATCACTTGAAGGACAAGAAAGACGAGTCGAACCCCTACTTCACCTACGACCCGTCGAAATGCATCGTCTGTAATCGCTGCGTGCGCGCGTGCGAAGAAACGCAAGGCACTTTCGCGCTGACCATCGCCGGACGCGGTTTCGAGTCGCGCGTGGCCGCCAGCGAAGACGTGCCGTTCATGGAATCGGAATGCGTGTCGTGCGGCGCGTGCGTGGCCGCGTGCCCGACCGCGACCTTGCAGGAAAAGACCGTGATCATGCTGGGCCAGGCCGAACACTCGGTCGTCACCACGTGCGCGTATTGCGGCGTCGGCTGCTCATTCAAGGCCGAGATGAAGGGCAACCAGGTCGTGCGGATGGTGCCGCACAAGAACGGCCAGGCCAACGAAGGCCACGCTTGCGTGAAGGGCCGTTTCGCGTGGGGCTACGCTACGCACAAGGACCGCATCACCAAGCCGATGATCCGCGCGAAGATCACCGATCCGTGGCGCGAAGTGAGTTGGGAAGAAGCGCTTACGTATGCGGCGTCGGAATTCCGCCGCATTCAGGCGAAGCACGGCCGCGATTCGATCGGCGGCATTACGTCGTCGCGTTGCACGAACGAAGAAACGTATCTGGTGCAAAAGCTCGTGCGCGCCGCGTTCGGCAACAACAACGTCGACACCTGCGCGCGGGTGTGTCATTCGCCGACTGGCTACGGGCTGAAAGCCACGCTCGGTGAATCGGCGGGCACGCAGACTTTTGCCTCCGTCGATAAAGCCGACGTGATCATGGTGATCGGCGCGAATCCGACCGACGGCCATCCGGTGTTCGGCTCGCGTCTGAAGCGCCGTGTGCGCGAAGGCGCGAAGCTGATCGTGGTGGACCCGCGCCGCATCGATATCGTTGACACGGCGCACGTGAAGGCGTCGCATCATCTGCAATTGCGGCCCGGCACCAACGTGGCCATCGTGAATGCGCTGGCGCATGTGATCGTCACCGAAGGCCTGCTCAACGATGCATTCGTTGCCGAGCGTTGTGAGACGCGCGCGTTCGAGCAATGGCGCGATTTCGTCGCGCTGCCGGAAAACGCGCCGGAAGCGACCGAAGCGGTGACCGGCGTACCGGCCCAATCCGTGCGCGAAGCCGCCCGCATCTATGCGACCGGCGGCAACGCCGCGATCTATTACGGCTTGGGTGTCACCGAACACGCGCAAGGCTCGACGATGGTGATGGGCATCGCCAACCTCGCCATGGCAACGGGCAACATCGGCCGCGAAGGTGTGGGCGTGAACCCGCTGCGCGGCCAGAACAACGTGCAGGGTTCCTGCGACATGGGTTCGTTCCCGCACGAACTGCCGGGCTATCGCCATATCAGCGACACGGTCACGCGCACGCTGTTCGAAGAGGCCTGGAACGTCACGCTGCAACCGGAACCCGGCCTGCGCATTCCGAACATGTTCGACGCTGCCGTGCACGGCAGCTTCAAGGGTCTGTATTGCCAGGGTGAAGACATCGTCCAGTCGGACCCGAATACGCATCACGTATCCGCAGCGCTGACGGCGATGGAATGCATCGTCGTGCAGGACATCTTCCTGAACGAGACCGCCAAGTATGCGCACGTGCTGCTGCCCGGTTCGTCGTTCCTCGAAAAGGATGGCACGTTCACCAACGCGGAGAGGCGCATCTCGCGCGTGCGCAAGGTCATGCCGCCGGTGCCGGGTTACGCCGACTGGGAAGTCACGGTCATGCTCGCACGCGCGCTCGGCTATGAAATGGACTACACGCATCCGTCGCAGATCATGGACGAGATCGCGCGTCTCACGCCGACTTTCCACGGCGTGTCGTACAAAAAGCTCGACGAACTCGGCAGCATTCAGTGGCCGTGCAACGAGAATGCGCCGGACGGTACGCCGACCATGCACATCGACACCTTCGTGCGCGGCAAGGGCAAGTTCGTGATTACGAAGTTCATCGCGACGCCCGAGAAAGTCACGCGCAAATTCCCGCTGCTGCTCACTACGGGCCGCATCCTGTCGCAGTACAACGTGGGCGCGCAGACGCGCCGCACCGAGAACTCGCGCTGGCACGACGAGGACCGACTGGAACTGCATCCGCACGATGCGGAAGAGCGCGGCATCAAAACCGGCGACTGGGTGGGCATCGAATCGCGCGCGGGGCAAACCGTGCTGCGCGCGAAGATAACCGAGCGCATGCAGCCGGGCGTCGTGTATACGACGTTCCACTTCCCCGAATCGGGCGCGAACGTGATCACCACCGATAGCTCGGACTGGGCGACCAACTGTCCGGAATACAAGGTGACCGCGGTGCAGGTGATGCCGGTCGAACAGCCGTCGCAATGGCAGAAAGACTACTCGCGCTTCAACACCGAACAGCTCGACCTGCTGAAGCAGCGTGAGCTGGCCAACGCGACATCGGGCAAGTGAGGACGGCCATGGACAATCAGAACCTGATCGACATGGCCAACCGGATCGGCGACTTTTTCGATTCGATGCCGGACCGCGAGGAAGCGCTCGCCGGCATCGCCGACCATATTCGCCGCTTCTGGGAGCCGCGCATGCGCCGCGCTCTACTCGCGGAGCTCGATGAACCGGATGCGAGCGGTATCCCGATGTCGGGTATCGTCAGGGAAGCGCTCGTCAAACATCGCGCGCAACTGACGCCCGCCGCGCCCGCGACGGTGTGAGCCGCGCCGCACCCGCGACGGTGTAAGCCGCGCCGCGCTCGCGGCGCTCAATGTCCGTGCGACTCGCGCGACTCAGGCGGCCCGGCTCACAGGGCCGCCTGCTCCGGTATTTCCCCGCTCACCGCGAACCAGGCTTCGCAATGCCGCAGCAAACCGTGCAGATCGGAACCGGTGCGCCCGCGCGCGCTGATGTAGCCGTCCGGCCGCACCAGATAGAACGACGGCCGCGTTCGGCCATACGATTCGGACAGCGACGGGCCGCCGTCGCCAGTGGTATCCGTGATGCGCCAGATGCGCACTCCGCCCGGCAGCAATCTCTCGACTTCCGCCGCCACGCGCTCCAGTTCCGGGTCGGGCGGCGGCGCATGTTTCGCCGCGGGATCGAGCGGTTTTTCGTCGACGGGCAACGGCGGCACCAGCAGGAACAGCGAGAAGAACGCCGGATCGTGCAGATCGAAAATGCAGCCCACGCCGGGCGCACGCCCCAGTGGTCCATCCACCACATGCACCAGCGCGTCCGGTGCGCGCTCGCCGGCGCGTGGTCCGCCGTCGAGTACACGTTCGAGCGTCAGCGGACTGCGCCGGTACTGGATCGACAACTCGCTGATGGTGAGGCGCGCGGCGTCGCGCAGCGGACCTAGCGCGGCAAGGACCGGCATCACCCGTTCGCGCAGCAGCTTCAATGGTCCGTGATCGGCCTCTGCCATCTGCGTGATGAAACCGGTTTGCCGCAGCACGTCACGTTCGATCGGGTGACGTTCGAGGTGATAGGTATCGAGCAGGCGGTCCGGCGCCGCGCCTTTCAAAACGCGCGCGAGTTTCCAGCCGAGGTTGAACGCTTCCTGAATGCCAGTGTTCATGCCCTGCGCGCCGGCCGGGCTATGCACGTGCGCGGCGTCGCCCGCGAGGAAGATGCGGCCGACGCGCAGCCGATCCACCATGCGGCTATTCACATGGAAATACGAAGACCACGCCAGATCCGACACGTCGACCCGCTCGCGCACGCGCCGGGCGATCAACGCCTTGCATGCTGCGAGCGACGGCGACGGCACGCTGTTCAGCGGCGGCTCGCCCAACACCGCGGGCGTCTCGGTCGGGGCGACGGCGGCTGGCTCGATCGCATGATCCGCGATCAGACGATGCCGGCCGTGGCCCATCGGAAACAGCGCGACCAGGCCTTCGCCTGACGCGAAGATATGAAACTCGTCTTCGGGCCAATCGGTTTCGGCGTGCAGGTCGGCGAGCAGGAAAGTCTGCTCCAGGGTCTTGCCCTCGAAACTCAAACCCAGCCGGTGACGGATCACGCTATGCGCGCCGTCGGCGGCGATCATGTACGACGGGCGCATCGTCTCCGTGTGACCGTCCGCGCGGCGCAATGTCGCCTGAAGGCTGGCGGCGCCCTGCGCGAACATCGTCAGTTCGACGCCGCGCTCGACCGTCACGCCGAATGTGGCGAGATGCTCAGTCAGCAGACGCTCGGTCACGGACTGATCGAGAAACAGCAGATACGGATAACGTGTATGCAGCGGATCGAAATCGAGCTGCGCGAGACGCATGCCGTTCGAAAACAGATTGGCGATGCGCGCGCGATGGCCGAGCTCGAGAAACGGCTCGACCAGCCGATGCTGCTCGAGCAATTCGAGCGTGCGCGCCTGAATGCCGATGGCCCGCGAATACGGGTTCGGTTGCATGGCCTTGTCGATCACACGCACGGGGATGTGGGCACGCGCCAGACTCATCGCTGCGGCGAGTCCAGTCGGACCCGCCCCGACGATCAGCACCGGCGACGCATCGTTTGCGGCAGCGTCCATGCGGAACTCCGGAGACAACAATGCGTTCTAGTGTACGCCGCCAGGAAGTCCGCTAGGGGCGCGACGATCGCCTGCTCAACGACGGTTGCAGTGCATCAAGCGCGCAGCGAGCATGGGCTCGGCGTGGCTGCTTCTTGCTTTCAGCGCTCTGCCCGTGCCGTGACCTCGCAACGCGTTCCTGTCAGCCTCAATGCGCGTGCGGCGCATGATCCATCGCGCAGCGATGCTGCGTCGTACCAAGATCCACTTGCAGCGTCGCATGGTGCATCGAAAAACGTTCGCGTAGCGTGAGAACGATGCCGTCGAGCGATTCGTCGCCCGGATGGCCCGCCGGCATCACCAAGTGCGCGCTGAGCGCGTTGCCGGTCGTGGACAGCGCCCACACGTGCAGATCGTGAACGTCGACGACGCCCGGCTGCCCCGCCAGATAGTCGCGGATGCCTTGCAGATCGACGCCGGGCGGCACGGCGTCGAGCGCGAGGCGCACCGAATCGCGCAGCAGGCTCCAGGTGCCGGCCACCACGACCGCCACCACGAGCAGGCTCATCACCGGGTCGAGCCACGTCCAGTTGGTATAGAGAATCACGAGGCCGCTCACGGCGACCGCCGCCGAGATACCGGCATCCGCCGCCATGTGCAGGAACGCGCCGCGGATGTTCAGGTCATCCTGCTGCCCGCGCATGAAAAGCCACGCGGATATTCCGTTGATGACCACGCCGCCCATCGCCACGACGAACACGGCGAGCCCCGCCACCGGCGCCGGATTGATCAGACGCCCGATGGCTTCCGCGACGATCACGCCGCACGCGAACAGCAGCAGCCCGGCGTTGACGAGCGAGGCCAGGATCGACGAGCTGCCGTAACCGAACGTGTAGCGCGCCGACGGCCTGCGCGTAGCGAGCCAGGCGGCGCCCCACGCGAGCAGCAGGCCGAGGACATCGGAGAGGTTGTGGCCGGCGTCGGCGAGCAGCGCGGTGGAATGGGCGAGCACGCCATAGACCGTCTGGGCCACCACGATCGCGATGTTGAGCACGACCGCCAGGGCGAACGCGCGGCCGTGACCGGCAACCGGAGCGTGAGCGTGGTGGTGGCCGGCGTGGCCGTGACTGTGGGAATGGCTGGCGGGACCGTGGTTGCCGTGGTTGCCGTGGTTGCCGTGGTTGCCGTGGTTGCCGTGGTTGCCGTGGTTGCCGTGGTTGCCGTGGTTGCCGTGGTTGCCGTGGCTATCGTGGTTGCCGTGGTCAAGCGGCGTGGACGCGTGCGCGTCCTCTTGATCCGCCGCAGTTCCGTTCGGGGTTTCGGGTTTCTTCATGACTGATCCAGAGAATCATTGCCGGCCGGTTCGGCCACGTGTGTGAGCATCCCGGCCAGCATCGCGCTGATATGGCGATCGGCGGCGAGGTAGAAGACCTGCTTACCCTGCCGCTGCGCACGCACGATTCGCGCCGCACGCAGCAACCGCAAATGATGGCTCACCAGCGACGACGACAAACCCAGCGCCTCGGCGATCGCCCCGACGGCGCGCCGCTCGTCGAGACACGCCAGCACGATGCGCAACCGCGTGGGGTCGCCGAGCAGGCGAAACAGGTCGGCCAGCGGCACGATGGTATCGGCCGGGCGATCGTCGATGGCGGTAAGCGAAGTGGATGCAGCGAGGGAAGAAGCCATGATGGAAGGCGGCTCGGAAGCACATATGAACACGTGTTCACACATTATAGATACCGGGACAACCGGTCAAATCGGAGCGCGCTCTGGCGAGTGTGGGAAAATGCGGCCTCTGCCTCACCCGAATGCCATCCCCCGTCATGCAACCTGTATTTGACCGCGCTTTCGCGGCGCATCGTGACGGCCGCCTCGAAGACGCCGAACGCGGCTACCGCGCGACGCTCGACGGCAACCCCGCGCACGTCGATGCGTTGCACCTGCTGGGCGTTCTACGCCACCAGCAGGGTCAGCACGCCGAAGCCGCCGAACTCGTCCGGCGCGCCGTGAACCTGCGCCCGGAAGACGCCGCGCTGCAGTTGAACCTCGGCAACGCGCTGAAGGCGCTCGGCCAGATCGACGACGCGATCGAACAGTTCCGCAACGCGCTGACGCTCGCGCCGTCGTTCCCCATGGCGCACTACAACCTGGGCAACGCCTACGCCGCGGCGGGCCGTCACGAAGACGCCGCCGACGCGTTCGAAAAATCGTTGCGCCTGCAACCGAACGACGCCTCGTCGCACAACAACCTCGGCAACGCGCTGCACGCGCTCGGGCGTCACACGGAAGCTATCGCCGCGTTCAGGCGCACGCTGGAGCTGCGTCCTGGCCACGCCGGCGCGCTCAACAACATGGGCATGTCGCTGAACGCGCTCGGACGCGCGGCAGAGGCGATCCCGTGTTTCCAGACGGCGCTGACGGCCGAGCCGCGCTTCGTCGCCGCGCACTTCAACCTCGCCAATACGTTCGACGCCACCGGCCGCCATGCGGAAGCGGTCGAATCGTTCCGCGCGGCGCTGACCTTGCAGCCGAACCTGCCGCCGGCCATTTTCGGCATGGGTAATGCGCTCGCGGCATTGGGACGCCATGCGCAGGCGCTGCCCTATCTCGAGCGCGCGGTCGGTCTCGATCCGCAATTCGCGCTAGCGTGGCTGAGTCTCGGCACCGCGCACCAGGCGCTGGGCGCGCATGGTCCCGCCGTGCGCGCTTTCGATCAGGCGCTGCGCCTGCGCCCCGACCTCGCCTCCGCGCACATGAACCGCGCGCTCGCATGGCTCGCGATGCGCGATTTCGCGCGCGGACTGCCGGAATACGAGTGGCGTCTGCAAACCATGGCGCAGCCGGAGATCCAGACGCTGCCGCGCTGGCACGGCGAGCCGATCGCGCAGCATACGTTGCTGGTCCATGCCGAGCAGGGGTTCGGCGACACGCTGCAATTCGTGCGCTTCGTCCCGCTCGCCACGCAGCGCGCGGCGCGCGTCATACTCGAAGTGCAACCGCAACTGCTGCCGTTGCTGGCGCCTGCCGCGCAAGCCTGGCGCGTGACGCTGATCGCTCAGGGCACGCCACGACCCGCCGCTGATCTGCAATGTCCGCTGCTGAGCCTGCCGCTCGCACTCGGCACCACCTACGACACTATTCCCGCACGCACGCCTTACCTCAGCGTGCCGCCCGCCTACAGCCGCAAATGGCGCGGCTCGCTCGGCGGTCAGGCAAAACGCAAGATCGGCATCGTATGGTCGGGCCGCATCCAGCAGAATGAAACACGTTCGATGCCGCTCGCCGCGCTCGATCCGCTGTTCGCGCTCGAAGGCATCGACTGGATCGTGCTGCAACCGGAGTTGAGCGCCGACGAGCGCATGGCACTCGACGCGCATCCGCGCGCGGCGTCGATTCATCGCTTCGACAAGCGCATCGGCGACTTCGCGGACACCGCTGCGATCATCGAACGGCTCGACGCGGTGGTGTCGATCGATACCTCTATCGCGCATCTGGCCGGTGCGCTGCGCAAGCCGCTCTGGTTGATGCTGCCGTTCGCGGCAGACTGGCGCTGGTTCGCCGGCGAGGCGCGCAGCCCCTGGTATCCCGGCGCGACACTGGTGCGTCAGCCGCAACCTGGTGCGTGGAGCGAAGTTGTCGAAACCGTGGCGAACGAATTGCGCAAGCAGTAACGGGACGCCGCGCGGTGAACGCGACGTTGCTGCCGGGCCAAAAACAAAACCCCGCGTTCGTGAGAACGCGGGGTTTTTGTTTGACCAACGAACGGTGACCGCCGAAGCTCAGGCCGTCCGATACTGATCGCGCGATTCCGGCGTGCGGTACAGCACCAGCGTCGCAATCAACCCGCAAATCGCCGCCAGACCCAGGAACAGTCCCGGCGCAGCCTTGTTGCCGGTGGTGTGAATCAGCAGCGTCGAGATAGCCGGCGTGAAGCCGCCGATCGTCGTGGCGAGGCTGTAGGCGAGCGAGAAACCGGCCGTCCGCACTTCGACCGGCATGACTTCGGTCAGCGCCACGACCATCGCGCCGTTGTAGCTGCCGTACAGGAACGACAGCCACAATTCGACCGCCAGCAAACGCGCGAACGAAGGATCCGCCACCAGCCATTGCAGCGCCGGATACGCGGTAATGATGGTCAGAATCGTGAAGGCCAGCAGCACCGGACGGCGGCCGATACGGTCCGACAGCGCACCCGCGAGCGGCAGCCAGATCAGATTCGACAGACCGATACAGACCGTGACGATCAGCGTGTCGATCGAGGACAGTTTCAGCACTTCCTTGCCGAAAGTCGGCGTGTACGCCGTGATCATGTAGAACGACACGGTGGTCATGATCACCATGCCCATGCCGCCCAGCACGATGCCCCAGTTCGCGGCCATCGTCTTCATGATCTCGCCCATCTTCGGGTGATGCTTGCGCGCCTTGAATTCCTCGGTTTCCTGCAGCGAACGGCGGATCAGGAACAGGAACGGCACGATCAGGCAGCCGATCAGGAACGGCACGCGCCATCCCCAGGCGCTCATCTGGTCGGCCGGCAGCATCTTGTTCAGGAACACGCCAATCAGCGCGGCGAACACCACGGCAACCTGCTGGCTGCCCGACTGCCACGCGCAATAGAAGCCCTTGTTGCCCTTGGTGGCGATCTCCGACAGATACACGGACACGCCGCCAAGTTCGACCCCGGCGGAAAAGCCTTGCAACAGTCGGCCTAACAGAACGAGCACCGGCGCCAGCACGCCGATCGTCGCGTAACCTGGAATCGACGCCACCGTGAGCGTGCCGAGCGCCATCAGGCCGAGCGTGAGGATCAGGCCTTTGCGCCGGCCGTGATGGTCGATGTAGGCGCCGAGGACGATCGCACCGAGCGGCCGCATCAGGAAGCCCGCGCCGAACACCGACAGCGACAGCATCAACGAGGCGAATTCGTTGCCGCTCGGGAAATAGGTCTTGGCGATCGCCGAAGCGTAATAGCCATAGACCATGAAATCGTACATCTCAAGAAAGTTACCGCTGACCACGCGGAATACTGTCTTGACTTTGGATTCTTCCGATGAGGAAGTAGCGTGTGACGCAGTAGACATGACATTCTCTGATGAGCCTGCTGCCACGAAAGAGACAGTGGCGGCCAGGCAGTTGAAACGATCCACTGCGCTCGGCAAGCGGATGCCGCGCACGGATAGAAAGAACGCGCCGGGGGCGCTGAATTTTCATGCGGAACGCATTCCCATGGTATCCGGGTAAACGTTGTGAATCATGCAGCGCTCGCTCCACGTAATGTTACCGTTGATAAAGCTGTCGCGTAATGCATACAGTTTCATTACACATGGTGTCACCTGTGGTCGCGGTAACATTTTTGCAGTCAGGCATTTCCGTTGAGCACTACCGATGCGAACCACCCCCGCTCTTTCACTGCGCCCCGCGACGCTCGCGGATGCCGCGCTCATTGCTTCGATCCACAGCAGCAGTTGGCAGGCCACTTATCGCGGCCTGCTGCCCGAAGCCTTTCTCGACGGCGAAGTCACGCAGGAGCGCGCCGCGTACTGGGAGGCTCGTCTCAGCGCGCCCGGCGGCGAACGGCGCATCGTGCTGATCGCCGAACTCGCGGGCGAGGCGGCCGGGTTTGTGTGCGTTGAACGTCAACCGGAGTCCAGTTGGGGCGTGCTGCTCGATAACCTGCACGCGCGGCCGGCCTACCAGGGTATCGGAGTCGGCAAGCTGCTGATGCGAGCCGCCGAAGACTGGGCTCGCGCGCAAGGCGAGGCGCAACTCTATCTGTACGTGCTCCAGGGAAATACGCCGGCGATCGGTTTCTACGAGCGGCAAGGCTGGCAATTTGCCGGCGCCGAACCGGATCATATGGGCGGCGTGGACATTACCGCGTTGCGCTACGTATACAGACTCGACCGCAGACTCGACCGGTAGAGGCGCTGCGGCGCACTTGTTCGTTATCCCAGGTTTTCCCGATCATGGACGTACCGGCACCTCATTTCGGAACCGTCCGATCGCCAGGTCGGCTGCTTCCTGGCATCATCCTCCGCACTCCGATGGCTTCATAGCGACACGTCCCTGTGCCCCGTTTGCTCGTCGCGAGCACGGCGCCGGCGCCTCGCGTCGACGCACGCCGTGCCGTGTAGGGATGGCGTTCACGCGCATCGCACCGAGGCCCGAGTCCCCGCAGACCACGGGATCGCCGATCGGCGCTCCCCTTACGAGGCGCAGGAAAGATCGATGTCCACCATTCCGTTCACCCCGATCGAAGGCTATCTGGCGCTACCGCGCGTTCGCCCGCTGGTTCATGTGCCAGCGCCGTTCGGCCGGGACTGGGCGCTGCTTCCGCCGGGCTACAGTCTGCGGGCTGAACTCAAGGCGCTCTACGCGGCCATGCTGCGCACGTTCTGCCTGAGCGATCAGGCCATTCGTTCGCTTTGCCGATGGTCGCCGCTGGGTGAACAACGCGTGATCGCACCTGCGCATGAGCCTGGGTCTGCCGCGATAGCGGCACAGGCACCGAGCTTTGACGCATCGCCCGAGACAGCCATGCACGCGGCCGATGCAACGCCCGTCATTGAGTCCATTGTCCGGCCCGCGTATGGAACGAGGGCGCGTGGGTATGGCAACCATTGGGGCGCTTTAGCGGGCGGCGCCTGCGTGATCGGCGGCGCTGCGGTGCTGGCGTGGGTCGGGTTCGATCATCTGGCGCATCGTCAAATGGCCCCTCCTGTCGCCGACAGGGCATCGGGTCATCGGGACTCGCAGTCAGCAGACCTTCAGACGCCCGCCACGGTTACTGGTCGCGCGGTCGATACCGGTGCGTTGCGCGCGCCTGCCGCGCCTGCCGCACTTGCGGCGTCTGCGCCAGAGCGCTCACGCGTACAGCCAACATTCGCGTCCAGCCTTTCGGCGGCAACGGTGTCTACAACGGCTTCGGCCCAGGTTCAGACTCGGGCACTGCCTTCCGCTCAGGCGCGTATCTCCGCGGATAAAGCGGGATCACCTCGTCACAACCGCCTTCGCGAGAAGGTCGTCACACTGCAGGAACAAAACCGCCAGCACAGCGCACGGTTTGTCACCGCCAACCCAGCGCGACACGCGGCAGCAGTTGCCGCTAACCTGCCGCGCATCGCAGTCCCAAGGCTGGCGGCAAGTTTGCCGCCAAAGCCATCCGCTGCGGGCGCTTATTCACCTCCAGCACCGACTCGACTCGGCGTCGACGAATACGCGGGCGTGATCATGTCCGCAGCGACGCATCCGCGCGAGATGGCGCCGCCGCACGCCGGCTCAGCGACCAATGCGTCCGGCACCGGTGAAACGGAGTGGATAACCCGCCTGTCGCAGCGGCGTGTGACCGAGGTTCCCGACCAATTCGCGAAATAGGCACGACACGAATCGCAGCAGCTTGAAACAAAAAAGCCCGGCCATTTCGCGAATGGCCGGGCTGACTTACGTTCATGCGTCTACTTCTGAATCGGCAATCCCATCTCGGTTTGGCGCTGCAATTGCATCACTTCGCCTTGCACCTGGCGCAACTGCGCCTGCGCCCTTTCCTTCTCCGCGTGCAGCGCGGCCGCTTCGCCTTGCGTCTGACGCTGATAGTCGTTGACCTTGGCTTGCTGCGTGCGAGCCACGTCGAGATCGGCTTGCAGACGCTTGGCGCGATCTTCCGATAACGCAATGATGTCTTCGATATACGCCTTCTGCGCCTGCAACTGCGTGCGACGAATCTCGACATCGGCGAGTTGCGTGGTCTGCTGGGCGAAGCCCGCATAGACCGCTTCCGCGCGCGCGGCGTCTTCGGACTTGAGCACGCGCCAGAAATGTTTGTCCTGGAACAACGCGACGTAGTACGTCATTTCCTGCGGATAGAAAAACAGACTGGCGCCGTAACTGCCGTTATACGTGGTGCGCAGTTCGCTTAGCTTTGCGTCGTGAATCATCTGCATGAGCTCGGCGACATTGCCTTGCGCATCGCTAGCCGCAGCCGGTGAGGCTGACGCCGTGTTGCGCAGCGCGTCGGCCGCGGGCTGCGGCGTCAGGGTGTTAATGGCGGGCCTCGTGCCGGCCATCGGCGCGGCCTCGCCGCCTTGCGCTGCCAGTACGAGACCGCCCTGCTGCAACAGCGCACACGAAGTCGCGAGCAGCATGGCGCGCCGTACAATTAAGGGGTACTTCATACGTGCATGCTCCATGCGAATCCAAATCAGCCGCAGATTATCGCGCGGATTGGCCCGTAAACGAAGCATTCAAATGTCGCGCGGACCGACTTTAAATCGAGATAAATGGCTGCCGAAGAATTTAGCCAAATCGCTTCAGCAATCTCGAAACAAACAAATTCGGATAAGCCGAAAAAGGAAGGTTCAGCCTCGCTTGGACAAGCCTGAACTTATGCCTGGTTGGTGCAAATCCAGCAGCGAACGGACTCGAAACAGGAGGATAGAGTGCCGGCCATGAGAAACACGCACTCCTGATTATCTGTCTCGGCAACGAGACACCCGCAATTCAAAACATGCCGTTGATCTCGACGGACCACGCGACGCCCAACGCACAACGCGAGGCGACACGCCAGTCGTCGATCAATGACGCACCATGAGAACGGCACCACGAAATTCGCAAGGCGCACCATCGCAAAAAAACGGTAGTGCGCCTCGAACGAATCAGCCTCTGCAACTTAACCTTTGAACCGCGCGCCCAAGGCGCGGACTCGATATGGAGCGAGCCGCCTTAAAAACGCGTTTCGCGCGCCACTCGCAGGAAGGTATCGAGCAACGGCGTGCAGTCGAGCAACTCCGCGCCGCCCGCACGATGAAACTCCGGATGCCATTGCACGCCCATCACGAACGGCGCACGCCGGTAGCGCACGGCCTCGATGATGCCGTCCGACGCCGACACGGCTTCGATATTGAGATCGCGGCCGAGTGTCTTCACCGCCTGATGGTGAATCGAGTTGACGATCGCATCGCGTTGGCCAGGAAACATATTCGCGAGCGTCGAGCCGTCGGGGAAGTGAATTCCGTGCCGATGCTGATCGTAGTCCTCGTTGACGTGGGCGCCGGCGGTCGGCACATCGGTGGCGATGTCCTGATACAAGGTGCCGCCAAACGCCACGTTGATCAGTTGACAGCCCCGGCACACGCCGAGCACCGGCTTGCCCGACTCGATGAACTCGTGCAGCAGTTCGAGTTCGTACATGTCGCGCACGCGGTCGCCAGGCCACTCGTGGCTGATTGCCTGTTCCGCGTAAGACTGCGGCGAGACGTCGGCGCCGCCTTGCAACAGCAGGCCGTCGAGATGCTTCGCGTAATCACGCAAACGGATATTGCTCGGATGCAGCATGCCTTGATGACCGACCGTCGGAATCATGAACACCAGCACGTCGCGCGACATGACCCAATGCGCAATCGATTCCTCGAGATACTGCAAGGTTTTTCCGCGCAATCCCTTCGCACCCGGCTCCGGATGGAAGATGCGCGCCGACACGCCGATGCGCAGCGTGCGCTGCGTGATCCGTTGGCCCGCGCGATCGAACAATTGCCGCGCGCGCGCCGCGACGATGCGCCCGAACACGGTCCACGCCGAATCGTTGTGCTTCAGATAGCGCGGCGGCGACGGCGGCAATGCATTGGGCGGCGGTGGATTGGACGCGGTGAAGTCAGGCGCCGCGCCGAAACCGGGCGGCGGCGAGCCGGCCTTCTGCTCGGCGGGGCGCGGGACCTCTTCGATAACGGTGGCGTCTTCCACCGAGGTAATCAGCTCGCCGTCGACAGCTTCGCTGCTCGCGAAGGTCGGCGCGGGTTTCGGAGCAGGTTTCGCGGCGAATGTTCCGGCGCGCCGGGCTTCCTTTTCATGAACCTCGGCTTCCTGCTGCGCGGTGGATGCGGCGGCCGAACTGCGTGCTTCGGCTGCGTCGCGTTGCCGCGCCGCGTGCGGATCAGTAGGCGTGACGGCCGACGCGCTGTCGGGATCGTCGGTCGACGATCGCACGGCTGCCTGCTCCGCCGCCGGCGTGGTAGCAGACGCGGTGCCGGCATGGGTCGGCGACGTCACTGCGTCCTTGATCGGAGACTGGATGGCATCTTCGTGCGAGAGAGGCAGCGAGGCCGCCGGTTCTTCCGGCGTCAAGCCAGTTGTCGGCGTGCCGGACGGCGCTGGCGACGCCGAAGGCCGCGTCAGATCGCCGGGCTTGCCGGCGTTTTCAGGTTTGTTTTCGCTCATGACAGTCAGACAGGCGCCTTCCACGCGAACGAATGAATATGCCCTGATTATCCGCTAGCGAAGCAAGCCCCGCAAACCCGCACACAATTGCTCACATTGTTGCGACGCGCCGCAACGATTCCCGTTAAAGGGCCGCGGCGAAAGTCTGTCTGACTTTTAAGGATCCGGCTGTTCGTTGAAAGTCTCGCGCAAGGCGATTTGCATCGCCGCGTGGATCTTCACGCACCAGCGCCACAGCAGCGCGAGCAGCAACGCGGCGCAGATGAGCACCGCGGCAAGCAGGCCTGTCGGCGGCAAAATGCCGCCTGAAAGCGCCGCGACCAGCAGAAACACGCCGACCATCGAGACCACCGGCACCAGATCGGAGATCGCGTAACGGATCGCGCTCGTGAAGCGCCCCGCTGTAGCCGGTTGCACGCTGACCTCGGCGAGTAGCAAGGCCAGCGACTTGGTCTTGCGATACACGGCGACCAGGAACGGCATCGACACGACCAGTGCGGCGCTCCATAGCACGACGCGCTGCATCGGTTCGGAACTGAGCCAGTGCGCGAGCAGCGAACTGGTATAAGGCGCGCTATACGACACGCCCAGAAAAATCGCGGCGACGAGCGCCAGATTGACGGCGATCTGCAGAATGATCCGCCGCGTCATGCTGAACAGCGTCGGCTCGCCGCTCGTCGTGCTCAGGCTGCCGAGCCATTGCCCGTACATGCCGAACACGTTCGCGAGCGTGCGCGGCATGGCGTGACCGAGGCGCTGGGTCAGCGGGTCGGCCGCGCGGATCAGGTATGGCGTAAACAGCGTGGTCAACGCGGACACCGCCACCGCGATCGGATACAGAAACGCGCTCGTCACCTTCAGCGTCAAACCGAGCGACGCGATGATGAACGAGAACTCGCCGATCTGCGAGACGGTCATGCCGACCCGCATCGCCGTGCGCCCGTCCTTGCCTGCGAGAAAGGTGCCGAGCCCGCACGACACGATCTTGCCGACGATCACCGCCAGCGTGATCACCGCGATCGGCCATGCGTAGTCGACCAGCACGGCCGGGTTCAGCATCAAACCGATCGTCACGAAGAAGATCGCCGAAAAGGCGTCGCGCAGCGGCGCGATCAGATGCTCGATCCGATGCAGATGGCGCGATTCGGCCATGATCGCGCCGATCAGGAACGCGCCGAGCGCGATGCTGTAGTCGAGCTTCACGACCAGCAGACAGAAGCCGAAGCAGAAGCCGAGCACGGAGACGAGCAGCATCTCGTCGCTCTTCGCGCGCGCCACGTAGTTCAGGGCGCGCGGCACCACCAGAATGCCGACCACCAGCGACACCGTCATGAACAGCAGCAGCTTGCCGAGCGTAACCACGGCGACGCCCGCGCTTAACTGCCCGGTCTGCGCAATGCCCGAGAGCAGGACCAGCATCGCGATGGCGAGAATGTCTTCGACGATCAGAATGCCGAACACCAGTTGCGCGAAGCTCTCGCGCTTCAGGCCCAGTTCGGAGAGCGCCTTGACGATGATCGTGGTCGACGAGATGGCGAGGATCGCGCCGAGGAACAGCGAATCCATCGAACTCCAGCCGAACGCGCTGCCGATTTCGTAACCGAGCCACAACATCAGCACGATCTCGGAGAGCGCCGCGACGATTGCAGTGGCGCCGACCTTGAAGAGCTTGCGCAGACTGAACTCGAGGCCGAGCGAAAACATCAGGAACACCACGCCGAGTTCGCCGAGCGTCTGGATGGTCTGCTCGTCGTGGATCAGCTGGAACGGCGGCGTGTACGGCCCAATGATCACGCCGGCGGCAATGTAGCCCAGCACCACCGGCTGTTTCAGGCGATGGAACAGCACGGTGACGACGCCGGCGAGCGCCATCACGACCGCCAGGTCCTGAATGAAGCCGATGCCATGATGCATGAGCGCGTTCCTTACAAAAAGTAAAGTTGCAAAGGCGCAGTGTAACAAAGGAACGCGAGGCGCCGAATCGCCCGAACGGCCAAACGGCGCTGGATTGCCGACGGGACGCCCGCAGCAGCGGCATCGTGTCGGCACCTCGCCGACGCGCGCTGCGGAATGTTTTTGACACGCTGGACTCCTGTGAAATATCACAATAATATTTGACGCATATTTTCAGTGGAGTCGAGTCATGCAGCAGGTGTCTTTCAACGTGGCAGAACGTGCTGGCGACAGCCGCGCGGAGTCCGCCGAGGTCAATCGTCTAACCATCGCCGGCTGGGCCGGGCGCGATCAGGCCGCGATCGAGCATCACATTGCCGAACTGGCCGAACTCGGCGTGAAGCGGCCCTCCACCACACCGTGCTTCTATCGCCTCGGCGCCGAACTGCTGACGCAGGCCGAGCAGATCGACGTGGTCGGCATGAAGTCGAGCGGCGAAGCCGAATGCGTGCTGGTGCATGCGAAGACGGGCGTGCTCGTCACCGTCGGTTCGGACCACACCGACCGCGAAGTCGAGGCCTACGGCGTCACCGTCTCCAAACAGGTTTGCCCGAAACCGGTCGCGCGCGACGCCTGGCGTTTCGACGATGTATCCGCCCACTGGGATCAACTGGAATTGCGTGCTTATGCCGTGACCAACGGCGAGCGGCGCGTCTATCAGAAAGGCAGCGTGTCATCGCTGCTGCCGGCCGCCGATCTGCTCACGCGCGCGCCACTCGCGCCCGGCGCGGCGATGTTCTGCGGCACGCTGGCGGTACAGGGCGGCATCGTCGGCATGGCCGACGGCGACGCGCTCGAACTCGAATTGCACGATCCCGTTCTGAACCGCACGCTGCGCCACGCCTATCGCGTGCGCGCGCTCCCTATCGTCGAATGAGGCACCCATGAGCTCCCCTTCGCTATCCGCCGCCGACGCGTCTTCCGACGCGTGGCTCGAAGCCGCCGCCCTGCGCAAGATCACGTGGCGCATCATGCCGTTCCTGTTTCTCGTCTACGTGCTGTCGTATCTGGACCGCGTCAACATCGGTTACGCGAAGCTGCAGTTCACCGGCGACCTCGGCCTGTCGAACGCGGCGTACGGACTCGGCGCGGGGATCTTTTTCTTCGGCTACTTCGTGTTCGAGGTGCCGAGCAATCTGCTGCTGAAGAAGTTCGGCGCGCGCGCCACGATCGCCCGCATCACGATGCTGTGGGGTCTGCTGTCGTGTCTGATGATGTTCGTGCACTCGGAAACGATGTTCTACGTGCTGCGCTTTTTCCTCGGCGTCGCCGAAGCTGGTCTGGTGCCGGGCGTGGTGCTCTACCTGACTTTCTGGTTTCCGTCCGACCGGCGCGCCCGCATGGTCGCCGTGTTCATGGCGGCGATTCCGGTGGCAGGCATTATCGGCGCGCCGTTGTCGGGTTTTCTGATGTCGGCGCTGCATGAAGCGCACGGTTTGCGCGGCTGGCAGTGGATGTTCCTGATCGAAGGCATTCCGTCGATTCTCGCCGGCTTCTGGGCGCTCGCCGTGCTGCGCAACACGCCCGCCGAAGCAGCGTGGCTCAGCGACGACGAAAAGCGCGTGATTCTCGGCCGTCTGGCGCGGGAAAACAGCGCGGCCGCGGCGGCCGGCGCGCAACACAGCCTGGCGGTCGCGTTGCGCTCGGGCCGTTTCTGGCTGCTCACGCTGATCTATTTCTGCCTCGTCACCGGCAATGCGGGCTTCTCGTTCTGGCTGCCGCAGATCGTCAAGGATCTCGGCGTGACGAACCTCGTCACCAACGGTTTTGTGACCGCGATTCCGTATCTGGCGGCGGGCATCGGCATGATCCTGATCGGGCGCTCCTCGGACATCACGGGCGAGCGGCGCTGGCACTACGCGGTGTGCTGCTTCATCGGCGCGGCGGGGCTGCTCGGCAGCGCCTCGGTGACCAACTCGATTCCGCTTGCCGTGACGGGTTTGTCGATCGCGTATATCGGCATCCTCGCGGGCTTCGGCATTTTCTGGTCGATGTCGACGACGTTCCTGCAAGGCACGGCCGCCGTCGCCGGCATTGCCGTGATCAACTCGATCGCGAACCTCGCCGGCTATGTGAGCCCGTATGTGCTCGGCATCGTCAAGGACGCGACGCACAGCGTGACGTTCGGGCTCGTGCTGATCGCGGGGGCGCTGATCGTCGGCGGGCTGGTCACGTTGATGATGCCGCGCGTCAAGGTGCAGCATGCGGCGGCGGTTTCGCCGAGCCGCGCCTGACAGGCGGTGATGAACGCGATCTGGCGCGGTGGCCGCAGAGAATACGGGGGTCGCGCGAAACAGCACGGGCGGCGTGCAAAACGCACGCAAGCGCAGAACGCAGGCGCGGGACTGCGATTCATGTGCGCCGCGTCTGGAAAGCGCAGGCTGATCGCCCACCAGCCGCGCTGCGCATCCGGCGCGCGTCGCGCGCGCAAAACCTTGCTCTACAATGCGGACGACATCGCCCGCTTCCTCTTCACATGACGCTTTTGCAGACCGCCCGCCCTTCCAGACCCACCCGAGCGACCGCCGCCGCGAGTCTCGCCGAGCAGGCGTATGCGTTCGTCAAGCGCGAGATCATTACCATGCGCCTGCGGCCGAGCGAGGTGCTCAACGAGGCGGAACTGATGGCGCTAACCGGCATCGGCAGGACACCGGTTCATCAGGCGCTGCACCGGCTGGTGCACGAAGGCATGCTGACCATCATGCCGCGCAAGGGCATCATGGTCCGCCCGGTTTCGCTCGACGACGTGCTGGCGATCATCGACGTGCGCCTCGTCAACGAAAGCTACTGCGTCGAGCTGGCCGCGCGCCACGCGCAACAGCACGATTACGACACGATGCAGGCGCTGCTGGACCGCTCGGCCGTGTGCGTGGCCGCGCACGATATCGAAGGCATGATGGATATCGACCGCGAGTTTCATCTGGCGATCTCGGCCGCCTCGCGCAATCCCGTGCTGGCCGACATCCTGCGCGGGTTGCACGAGCGCTCGCTGCGCTTCTGGTTCATTTCGCTGTCCGAGCCGCATCATCTGGAAGACGTGCACGAGGAACATCTCGAACTGTTTCGCCTGCTGCGTGAACGCGATGCCGAAGGCGCGCGTCAATCGGTGCAAAAACATATCGAAGCGTTCCGCGCGACCCTCTTCAATCGCATTTAAGCCACCGCGTGTGAGCCCACCCACCGGCTTCGCGCGCTTCAACCGGATTTCCATCGACATCATGGCTACTGAATTCACGCCCTTTCCGCCGCTTGCCCAGCTTGCCGCCGACCTCGGCGCCGGACGCACCACCAGTCGCGCGCTCGTCGAGACGGCGCTCGAGCGGATCGCCGATCCGGCCGGCCAGGGCGCAGCCGTCTTCATGCATGTCGACGCGGACAGCGCCCGCGCCGCCGCCGACGCGCACGACCGGCTGCGCGCCGCCGGCACGGTGCTGTCGCCGCTCGCCGGGATTCCGGTGTCGGTCAAGGACCTGTTCGATATCGAAGGCCAGCCGACTCGCGCCGGTTCCGTGGTGCTCGCCGACGCCCCCGCCGCCAGGGCGGACGCCGTCGCGGTCGCGCGCCTGAAGCGGGCCGGCGCCGTGCTCGTTGGCCGCACCAACATGAGCGAGTTCGCGTTTTCCGGACTGGGCCTGAACCCGCACTACGGCAATCCGCTGTCCCCGTACCAGCGCGGCGTGAAGGGCGATGAGCGGATTTCGGGCGGTTCGTCGTCGGGCGCGGCGGCTTCCGTCGCGGACGGCATGGCGGCGATCGCGCTCGGCACCGATACCGGCGGCTCGATCCGCATTCCGGCGGCGCTGTGCGGCCTGACCGGCTTCAAACCGACCGCCGACCGCATCCCCAAACAAGGCGGCGTGCCGCTTTCATCGACGCTCGATTCGTTCGGGCCGATCGGCGTGTCGGTGGCGTGCTGCGCGCTGGTGGACCGCATGCTGGCCGGGCTCGAGCCGCGCATTCCGGCCGCCCGCCCGCTCGAAGGCGTGCGACTTGGCGTACTGACGAATTTCGTGACCGACGGCGTGGAGCCGGCGGTCGCCGCGGCGGTCGACACGGCGCTCAAACATCTGGAAGCGGCCGGCGCGATTGTCAGCGAGGTGCGTTTCGCACCGCTCGACCGTTTGCCCGAGATCAACCGCTTCGGGTTCTCGCCGATCGAGGCGTATGCGTGGCATCGTCCGCTGCTGGAAAAGCATCGTGACCAATACGACCCGCGCGTGCTGGTGCGCATTCTGAAAGGTCAGCCGGCCAGCGCCGCCGACTATCTGGATCTGCTCGCCGAACGCGAGGCGATGCTCGCCGAAGCCGCGCGCACGTTGTGGCAGCGTTTCGATGCGGTGGTGGCGCCGACGGTGCCGGTGGTGCCGCCGCGCGTCGCCGATCTGGTCGAGGACGATGACGCGTTTGGTCGCACCAACGCGCTGATTCTGCGCAATCCGAGCGTGTTCAATTTCCTCGACACCTGCGCGCTGTCGCTGCCGTGCCACCTGCGCGGCGACGCACCCGTGGGCCTGATGCTGGCCGGCGCGCCGCACGCCGACGACGCGCTGCTGGCGATCGGCCGCGGCGCCGAAGCGGTGCTGAACGCGATTCGCTGATTGGGAAATACGTCGTAAAAGCAGGATAAGCGGCAGGGCGGGGGTTCGCGCTAGAATCGCGGGCACCCGCCCTTTCTGTTTCCAGAGACAGCCACACGATCCATGAATAACGACACTGCGATGCTGCGCCGCGAGCGCTCCCTGCTGGTTCTGCTTGCCCTGATCTGCGTCGCCCTGGTGGGCGGCGCGCTGTATCTGCAGTACTTCCTGCACGAAGACCCGTGCCCGTTGTGCATCATCCAGCGGTATTTCTTCCTGCTGATCGCGATCTTTGCGTTCCTCGGCGCGCGCTTCAATAGCTGGCGCGGCGTGCGTCTGCTGGAAGTGCTGGCGGCCTTGTCGGCGCTCGGCGGCATCGTGACGGCCGCGCGCCATGTGTATGTCCAGGCCAATCCCGGCTTTAGCTGCGGCTTCGACGCGCTGCAGCCGCTGGTCGACAGCCTGCCGCCCGCGCATTGGCTACCGGGCGTGTTCAAGGTCGCCGGCCTGTGCGAAACGGCTTATCCGCCGATTCTGGGCCTGACGCTGCCGCAATGGTCACTGGTCGCCTTTGTGATCGCGTTCATTCCGTTGGCGCTGACTTTGGTCCGCAACCGCCGCCGGATCGCCTGATCGGGCTGGTGCCATCGCGGCCTTTGCCGCCTTTGCCGCACTGCACGGATTAGCGCCGGATTTCGTGCCGCCACCCACGGCAGCGCGAAATCCGGCGTTTTTTCGTCCACGATCCCCGCATCCGGCGGCTGGGCGGCGTCCGTTTTACCTCGCCGTCCCCCGCCCCGCGTGACTTTCCGCCCGCGCCCCACCCTACGCAACTTCCGGCCTTAACGCGAATCGTACTTATCTCATGACCGCTTCCGAATAAGCTTCATGCGACATCGGAAATATTTTTGGGACAAGGTAATGCTATCGTCGAACCTGGATGGCGATCTACGTGCGCGAGGCCGGCTTCGGCGCGACCCCATGCGTAACGCGCGCCCGGTCCGCACTGTCTTTCGGATTCGCCATGACAACGCAAACCATCCGCTTTTATCACCAGGGGTCCGTCCGTGAGGTTGCGGACGTCCCTGCGTCGCGCACCGTGCTTCAGCATCTGCGCGAGGATCTGCATTGCACCGGCACCAAGGAAGGCTGTGCGGAAGGCGACTGCGGCGCCTGCACGGTCGTCGTCGGTGAACTGGACGCGCACGGCGGCCTCGCGCTGAAAGCGGTCAACGCCTGCATCCAGTTCCTGCCCACGCTCGACGGCCGCGCGCTGTTCACGGTCGAAGACCTGCGCGCCGCCGACGGCGCGCTGCATCCCGTGCAGCAAGCCATGGTCGACTGCCACGGTTCGCAATGCGGCTTCTGCACGCCCGGCTTCGTCATGTCGATGTGGGCGCTGTACGAAAACCAGCCGGCCGCCGCCGGCCTGCCCACCCGCGATGAAATCAACGCCGCGCTTTCCGGCAATCTGTGTCGCTGCACTGGCTACCGGCCGATTGTCGACGCCTCGCAGAAGATGTTCGACTACCCGCAATATCCGCGCGTGACGCTCGACCGCCAGGCCGTCGCGGACAAGCTGCGCGCACTGCAACGGCGCGACACCTTCGAATACCATGCACCCGACACGCGCGGCGTCGAGTTCGGCTCACCCGCCTTTTATGCGCCGATCTCGTTGGATGCCTTCGCCAAACTGCGCGCCGACCATCCGCATGCACGACTGCTTGCCGGCAGCACGGACGTCGGCCTGTGGGTCACCAAGCAATTCCGCGATCTCGGCGACATTCTGTATATCGGCAACGTCGCCGAATTGAAGACGATCGAGCGCGACGCGCAGACGCTGACCATCGGCGCCGCCGTCACACTCGAAGACGCGTACGCGGCACTCGCCGTCGACTACCCCGAACTCGCCGAACTGTGGACGCGCTTCGCGTCGCTGCCGATCCGCAATGCCGGCACGCTCGGCGGCAACGTCGCGAACGGCTCGCCGATCGGCGATTCGATGCCGGCGCTGCTCGCGCTCGGCGCGGAAGTCGTGCTGCGCCACGGTCCGCAATCCCGCACGCTCCCGCTCGATGCGTTCTACCTTGGCTATCAGAAAACCGCGCTCGCCGCCGGCGAGTTCGTCGCGGCGCTGCGCGTGCCGCGGCCGGTGGGCAATCTGCGCTTTCGCACCTATAAGGTGTCGAAGCGCTACGATCAGGACATCTCGGCCGTGTGCGCGGCGTTCGCGCTGCACGTCGGCGCAAACGGGAGCATTGAGGAAGCTCGCATCGCGTTCGGCGGCATGGCCGCCACGCCGCAGCGGGCCGCGCAAACCGAAGCGGCCTTGAATGGCGCAACATGGGACGAAAGCACCGCGCGGCAAGCCATGAATGCGCTCGTCGCCGATTACCAGCCGCTCACCGACATGCGCGCTTCGAGCGCCTACCGGCTGAAAGTGGCGCGCAATCTGTTGTGGCGCTTCCACCTCGAAACGCGCGATGACGCGCCCCTCGCCCTCTTCGACGTGAATGCGTTCGCGTTCGAAGCCGGCGCGCCGGACGCCGCCGTTGCGAAGGAGCCGTCGTGATGAACCGGACCGATGCTTTCGTCGACCCCGCCGCAGGGCACGCTGCCGCCGCTCATGAAAGCGACGCATCGATCGGCGTGTCGCTGCCGCATGAATCGGCTGCGCTGCATGTGAGCGGCGAAGCCACCTACACGGACGACGTGCCCGAACTTCAAGGCACGCTGCACGCGGCGCTCGGCCTGTCGCGACACGCGCACGCGCGAATCGTGTCGATGGATCTGGACGCCGTCAGACAAGCGCCGGGCGTGATTGCCGTGCTGACCGCCGAAGACATTCCCGGCGAGAACAATTGCGGCCCGGTGCTGCACGACGACCCGATTCTCGCGGTCGATGAAGTGCTGTATCTCGGCCAGCCGGTCTTCGCCGTGATCGCCGAAAGTCACGAACTCGCACGCCGCGCCGCCGCACTCGCAAAGAGCGACGACGTGATCCGCTACGAGCCGCTCGAAGCCATCCTCACGCCCGCCGAGGCAAAGGCCGCCAAGCAGTTCGTGCTCCCGCCCCTGCATCTGAAGCGCGGCGAACCGGATGCAAAGATCGCCGCCGCACCGAACCGGATCAGCGGCACGTTCGAAGTCGGTGGCCAGGAACAGTTCTATCTGGAAGGTCAGATCGCGTACGCGGTGCCGAAGGAAATGGACGGCATGCTCGTCTACAGCTCGACCCAGCATCCGAGCGAAATGCAGCAGGTGGTCGCGCATATGCTCGACTGGCCGGCGCATAACGTGGTGTGCGAATGCCGGCGCATGGGCGGCGGCTTCGGCGGCAAGGAATCGCAATCGGCGCTGTTCGCCTGCGTTGCCTCGCTCGCGGCGAAACGGCTGCGCCGTCCGGTCAAACTGCGCGCCGACCGCGACGACGATTTCATGATCACCGGCAAGCGCCACGACGCGGTCTATACCTACGAAGCGGGCTTCGACGAGAGCGGCCGCATTCTCGGCGCGCGCGTGGAAATCGCGTTGCGCGCGGGCTATTCCGCCGACCTGTCGGGTGCGGTCGCCACGCGCGCAGTGTGCCACTTCGACAACGCGTACTATCTGTCCGATGTCGACATCGTCGCGCTGTGCTGCAAGACCAACACGCAATCGAACACCGCGTTCCGCGGCTTTGGCGGCCCGCAAGGCGCACTCGTGATGGAAGTGATGCTCGACAGCATCGCGCGCCAGTTGCACTGCGATCCGCTCGACGTGCGCCTCGCCAACTACTACGGCATCGGCGAGCGCGATACGACGCCGTATGGGCAGCGCGTCGAAGACAACATCATCGCGCCGCTGACCGACGAACTCCTCGGCACCAGCGACTATCGCGCGCGCCGCAAAGCGATCGCGGCATTCAACGCAGGCAGTCCGGTGCTCAAGCGCGGCCTCGCGTTTTCGCCGGTGAAGTTCGGCATTTCGTTCAACGTGCCGTTTCTGAATCAGGCCGGCGCGCTGGTGCATGTGTACAAAGACGGCTCGGTACTCGTCAATCACGGCGGCACGGAGATGGGCCAAGGGCTTAACACCAAAGTCGCGCAAGTGGTGGCCAATGAGCTCGGCTTGCCGCTCTCCCGCGTGCGGGTCACCGCAACCGATACTTCCAAGATCGCGAACACCTCCGCGACCGCGGCCTCCACCGGCAGCGACCTGAACGGCAAAGCCGCCGAAGCCGCGGCGAAAACGATCCGCGCAAGGCTCGCCGAACTCGCGTCCAAACAGCTCGGCGGCTGCGCCGGCGACGTGCAATTCGCCAATGGCCAGGTGTCGGTGAACGGCGGCGCGATGCCGTTCGAACAACTGGTCGGCGCGGCATATCTGGCGCGCGTGCAGTTGTGGTCGGACGGTTTCTACACCACGCCGAAAGTGCATTGGGATGCAAAAACGCTGACCGGTCACCCGTTCTACTACTTCGCCTACGGCGCGGCGGTGTCGGAAGTCGTGATCGACACGTTGACTGGCGAATGGAAACTGGTGCGCGCGGACGTGCTGCACGACGCCGGCCAGTCGATCAATCCCGCGATCGATATCGGCCAGGTGGAAGGCGGCTTCATTCAGGGCATGGGCTGGCTCACCACCGAAGAACTCTGGTGGAACCGCGACGGCCGCCTGATGACGCACGCGCCGTCCACATACAAGATTCCCGCGGTGAGCGACACGCCCGCTGCATTCCACGTTCAGCTCTATCAGAACCGCAACGCCGAGCCGACCGTGTTCCGTTCGAAGGCGGTTGGCGAGCCGCCGTTGCTGTTGCCGTTCTCCGTGTTCCTCGCGATTCGCGACGCGATCGCGGCCGCGGTGCCGGACGCGCGCGACGCGCCGCCGTTGCGCGCGCCGGCCACGCCCGAAGCGATTCTCGACGCACTGGATGCATTGCAGCCGCCGCTCGCGCCTCAATCGGCAACGGAACCCGCGACGACCGACACGACCGACACGACCGCGTGAAACGATAACCCCAAGGTCTGACGCGACACGAACGCGTCGGCCCACAGTCAACCGGCCGCACGGACACCCCGCGCGGCCCTGTATGGAGAACGCCGGATGCAAGCCTGGCTACCTGACCTGCAACAACTGCTCGCGCACGGCGACGCCGCCGTGCTGGTGACGGTCGCGCGCGTCGAAGGTTCGGCGCCCCGCGAAGCCGGCACCAAGATGATCGTCACGCGCGATTCGGCGAAACACACGATCGGCGGCGGGCATCTCGAATGGAAAGCCATCGAGACCGCGCGCCAGGTGCTGCGCGACGGCATGCGTTCGCCGCACATGCGCCGGCTGGAACGCTTCGCGCTCGGCCCAAGCCTCGGCCAATGCTGCGGGGGCGCGGTGATCGTCGCTTTCGAGCGGCTCGATGTCGGCGACCTCGGCTGGATCACGTCGCTCGCGAAACGTGTGGCCGCGGGCCTTTCGACGGTGCGTAGCGTATCATTCGGCCCCGCACCGGATGCGGTGATGCTGTCCGACCCCGAGCCGGGCGTCGACGCCGCTGACTGCCTGCTGTGGGACGGCGCCGGTTTCGACGACAGCGGCGCGCTGCTCACCGAAACCATCGCGCCAGGCGACTTCGCGGTCGTGCTGTTCGGCGCCGGGCATGTGGGAGCCGCGCTGGTCCGCGTGCTGGCCACGCTGCCTTGCGCGGTCCGCTGGGTGGACGAGCGCGACGCGCAATTTCCGCCCGCTGAATCGCTGCACGCGCCGAACGTGAAGATCGACCCGAACGACGCGCCCGACGAAGCGATCGACCAGGCCGCGCCGAACACGTACTTCATCGTGATGACGCACAACCATGCGCTCGATCTCGAGTTGGCCGAACGCATTTTGCGGCGTGGCGACTTCGCGTTCTTCGGCATGATCGGCTCGCACAGCAAGCGCAAGCAGTTCGAACACCGGCTGGCCGCGCGCGGTCTCGATCCGTCGCTGATCGCGCGGATGAAGTGCCCGCTCGGCGTGGACGGCATCGTCGACAAGTCGCCGGAGATCATCGCGATCTCGGCGGCGGCGCAGGTGTTGCAAGCCGTCGAGGCGAACGCGGGCACGCATCACGCCGCGCAGACGGTGTGATGCCCGGCGGCGCGAAACACGGCCGCATCGCCATCGAGCTAGTGCATCCGGCGCGAAACCATTCCAACGAACTCCTGACCGACCATGACTACAACGACCGTTACTTCCACGCCGCTGGCCGAGAAAACCGCGCTGGCACCGAAGGCCGAGCTGCATATCCACATTGAAGGCTCGCTCGAACCCGAACTGATTTTCGCGCTCGCCGAGCGCAACGGCGTGAAGCTCGCCTACGACTCGATCGACGCCCTGCGCGCCGCGTATGCGTTCACCGATCTGCAATCGTTCCTCGACATCTACTATGCGGGTGCGAGCGTGCTGCTGCACGAGCAGGACTTCTACGACATGACGACGGCGTACGTCGAACGCTGTCTCGCGGATAACGTGATTCACAGCGAAATCTTCTTCGATCCGCAGACGCACACCGAGCGCGGCGTGCCGATCGCAACCGTCGTGGCCGGTATCGAACGCGCGCTAGCCGACGCGGAAAAGCGCGGCATGACGAGCAAGCTGATTCTATGTTTCCTGCGCCATCTGTCCGAGGAAGACGCGCTCGCCACTTTCGAAGAAGCGCGGCCTTTGTTCGAACAGTACAAGCATCGCCTGATCGGCGTGGGTCTCGATTCGTCGGAACGCGGCCATCCGCCTTCGAAGTTCGAACGCGTGTTCGCCAAGGCGCGCGCGCTCGGCCTGAAACTCGTCGCGCATGCCGGCGAAGAAGGCCCGCCTTCGTATATCTACGAAGCGCTCGATCTGCTGAAAGTGGACCGCGTCGATCACGGCGTGCGCAGCATCGAGGATCCGGCGCTCGTCGCGCGCCTCGCCGATTCACGCGTCGCGTTGACGGTGTGTCCGCTGTCGAACCTGAAGCTGTGCGTGTTCGACGACCTGACCAGGCACACGCTGAAGGATCTGCTCGATCGCGGCGTGGCCGTGACGGTGAATTCCGACGATCCGGCTTACTTCGGCGGCTACGTGAACGCCAACTATCTCGCCACCATCGACGCGTTGAAGCTCAACGATGCCGAGGTCTACACGATCATCCGCAACAGCTTCGAAGCGTCGTTCGTCACGCCCGAGCAACGCAGCGAACTGATCGCGAAGCTCGACGCGCACTGGCACCCAAGCGGCCCGCACTGACGGGCCGATGTATCGCAGCCGGCGGCGGCAAGGGTTCATGTGAGCACTCTCGATCGAACCGTCGTCCGCGCTGTTCAGCTTTTCACATTCGGAGACGGTTTTTCCATGACTCAATCGGCTAAAGCAGGCCAATCGGCATTCCGCGCGCAACTGCTGACCTTCAACGGCGATCCCGCGCAATCGCCCAACGCGGCGGTCTTCAACGAGGACGGCCTGCTGATCGTCGAAGACGGCCATGTCGTCGCCGCGGGCGCCTATGCTGCGCTCGCGCCGCAACTCGCGCCCGGCACCCCGGTCGTGGAGATGCGCGACAAGCTGATCGTGCCGGGCTTTATCGACACGCACATTCACTATCCGCAGACGGACATGATCGCCTCACCCGCGCCGGGTTTGCTGCCGTGGCTGGAGACGTACACGTTCCCGACCGAGCGCCGCTTTACCGACCCGACCTATGCGCGCGACACGGCGAGCTTTTTCGTCGAAGAACTGCTGGCGTGCGGCACGACCACCGCGCTCGTGTATTGCACGGTCCATAAGGAATCGGCCGACGCGCTCTTCACCGAGAGCGAAGCACGCAATCTGCGCATGGTGGCGGGCAAGGTGCTGATGGACCGCAACTGCCCCGAGTTCCTGCGCGACACCGCGCAGTCGGGCTATGACGACAGCGCCGAGCTGATCGGCCGCTGGCACAATCGCGGCCGCCAGATGTACGCGCTCACGCCGCGTTTCGCGCCGACTTCCACCGAAGCGCAACTGGAAGCATGCGGCGTGCTGGCGGGCAAGCATCCGGACGTCTTCATCCAGAGCCATGTCGCGGAAAATCACGACGAGGTGAAATGGGTCGCCGATCTGTTCCCGGGCCACCGCAGCTATCTGGACATCTACGATCACTACGGGCTGCTGCGCCGCCGTGCCGTGTACGGCCATTGCATCCACCTCGACGAAGAAGACCGCAAGCGGATGGCGCAAACCGGCACGGTCGCCTCGCACTGCCCGACTTCAAATCTGTTCCTCGGCAGCGGCCTGTTCGACTTCGACAAGGCCGATAAAGCCGGCATGCCGATCGCGCTGGCGACGGACGTAGGCGGCGGCACCTCGTTTTCGATGTTGCAGACCATGAACGAAGCGCACAAGGTCGCGCGTCTGACCGGCCATCATCTGACGGCCACGCGCATGTTCTATCTGGCCACCGCAGGCGCGGCCGAAGCGCTCGACCTCGCGGACAAGGTCGGCACGCTAAAGCCGAAGTCGGAAGCGGACTTCGTCGTGCTCGATCCGCGCGCGACGCCGTTGCTCGCGCGCCGCACCGCGCGCACCGAATCGCTGGAGGAACTGCTGTTCGCGTTCGCGCTGCTCGGCGACGATCGCGCGATCTACGAAACGTATGCGGCCGGCAAGCGCGTGCATCGCCGCGACGATGTTCGGCAACATGCATCCGGCGCGGCGAAAATCGCGGCTTGAGCTACGTGATTCACGCGGTTGAATAAACAAACGGCGCTTCGATAACGAAGCGCCGTTTTCATTCATGCCCGCCGTGAACCCGCGCCGGATCGCGCAGGCCAATCAACGCTGCATGCACACCTCATGCAGCGCATTCAGCCGCCGCACCGGATCGGCGACATACGGATTCGATTCGTCCCACGCGTAACCCGCCAGTACCGCGCTGATCATGCGGCGAATCGACGGCGTCTGCTCCGGATAGAAAATGATGTCCTGCAGCGAGCCCGTGTACCAGCGCTCGACGAAAGCGCGGAACGTATCGATGCCCTTGCGCAACGGCACGTCATAAGCAGCCGACCAGTCGATCTGTTCGCCGTCCAGTTGCCGGTTCAAGGTCTGCACAGCAAGATGCGCCGAGCGCAGCGCGATCGTCACACCGGACGAAAACACCGGATCGAGAAACTCGCCCGCGTTGCCGAGCAACGCGTAGCCCGGCCCGTGCAAACGCTCCACGTTCGCCGCATAGCCGCCGATGTGACGCACCGGCATCAAAAACGGCGCGTTGCCGATCAGGCGGTTTAGCGTCGGCTCCTGCTGGATGAGTTCACGCAGTTTCGCGTCGCGTTCGGCATCCGGCAGGTCGAGAAAACTCGCCTCGGCAACACAACCCACCGACGAACGTCCGCCCGCCAAAGGAATCATCCAGAACCACACGTCGCGACGCTCCGGATGCGTCGCCACGCAGATCTTGTTGCGGTCGGTCACGCCGGCCGGAATGCCGTCCTGCACATGCGTGAAAATCGCGGCGCGCGTCGGCATGCGCGTCGGCGCTTCGAGGTTCAGCAAACGCGGCAACACGCGGCCGAAGCCGCTCGCGTCGAACACGAAACGCGCTTCGACCTGATACGCGTGATCCGCTTCATCGACCACATCGACCAACGGCGTGGCGCCGGTATGAACCGCGCGCACCGTATGCCCAAAGCGCACGTCGGCGCCCTGCTCTGCCGCGCAGCGAATCAGAATGTCATCGAACACCGCGCGTTCGACCTGATAGGTGGTGCCCCAGCCCGGCGAGTGCTTGTCGCGGAAGTCGAACGCCGACGACTGATCGCGATACACGAAATGCGCGCCGTTCTTGTACTGGAAGCCGGCTTCGACCACGGCCTGCAGCATGCCGGCCTCTTCGAGGTAAGCCATGCTTTGCGGCAGCAGGCTCTCGCCAATGGAGAAGCGCGGAAAGTGCTGGCGCTCCAGCACCAGCACGGAGCGCCCGGCCTTGCGCAGCAACGCCGCCGCGACCGCGCCTGCCGGTCCGGCACCGATGATCACGACATCGACCGTCGTACGCTTTGACGAATGTGTACTCAAATTTGCCTCAATCGTTTGGCTTGCCCGGAGCAGCGATTCGCTGCATCCTTACATCTCGTTGCAATTACACTCTGACAACAAAAACACTATTTCGCCGGGGAGCCCAGCGTGTCGCCATCTGAATCATCCCGTGTCCCTTACGTGCCGGAAACGGCTTTCGGGATCTGGTTCCTGCGTACCTACACCTGGGAACACCATGTACTGCGGGTCGCGATCAACGACCTCAAACGTCTCATCGACACGCCCTCGCCCGAGGCGCCGGTAATCGTCGACGCCGGTTGCGGCCAGGGTCTGTCCTTCCGTCTGCTCGCCGACGCGTTCGCGCCGCGCCGCATCGTGGGCATCGACTTCCACGAGCCTTCGCTGACGCTCGCCGCGCTCGCGGCCCGCGCCTGCCGCGACAAACTGGCCAATATCGAACTGCTGCATGGCGACTGCGCGAAGCTGCCGTTGCCCGACGCGAGCGCCGATATCGTGTTCTGCCATCAGACTTTCCATCATCTCGTCGAGCAGGAGCGCGCGCTCGCCGAGTTCCGCCGTGTGCTCAAACCCGGCGGCATTCTGCTGTTCGCCGAATCCACGGATGCGTACATCAAATCGTGGGTGATCCGGCTACTGTTCCGTCATCCCATGCAGGTGCAAAAAAGCGCTGACGGTTACCTCGACATGATCCGCAGCGGCGGCTTCAACTTTAGCGAGCGTAACGTCTCGCTGCCCTATCTCTGGTGGAGCCGCGCGAAAGACTTCGGTCTACTCGAACGGCTCGGCCTGTATCGTCCGCAACCCGGCAAGCGTCGTGAAACGCTGGTCAATGTCGCGGCGATCAAAGCCGGCTAAGCCTTACAACGCACCCGGCAGTCATGCAGCAAGGCACGAGCCCGGTGCTTTAAAACAGCGCGGAGCGGCAGCAACTGCGCCGCCTTCCCGCTTTTTCTCGCTACCTCTCGCACGAGTTCGTGCTGATGCGCACGGATCCGCGCTTACTTGCGCAACGTCACCACCTCACCCGTCAACGCCACGCCGGCGATCACCGCGCCCGCGCCGCAGGTGTACTCGGTCGCGCTCTCACGCAATTCGTTCTTGTAATTGCTCTTGATGTTGATCACCGCGTTGCCGCCTTCCTTGCGCGCGCGTTCCTGCAATTCGATCACCGCCGAGAGGAAAACGTGCTGGCACGCTTGCAAGTCGCTCTTGCCGAACGCATTGGTCTTCTTGTTGGTGGCGAACTCGCCCATCGTCTTCGAGACGGCCGGATGGTGCTGACCCGCGAAATACAGCGCGATGTCGTCGCTCACTTTGCCGGGTTCGCTTTGCAAGGCCTGATCGAGCGGATAGTAGTTGACCGTGTCGCGAGCAAAAGCCGGCGCGGTGCTCAGCGTGGTAAACGATGCGAACAATGCGGCAAACAGCACATGGCGTTTCATTCAGACTCCTTGGTCGTTGTTGTTGCTCTGGTGAGTTCTATTGCGTTCTATCCGGATTCGACTCAGTTCGCTTCCAGCACGACGAGTTGCCCCTTCACCGCAATCGCAGCCGCGCTGGGACTGACCCCGCAGGTGAAGTCGGTCGACGAATTGCTCTCGCTGCTATGGAAGCGTGTCGACACGTCGATCACGGCATTGGCGTGGCGTTCGTTTGCCGCCGCGCGCAGCTTCCGCACGGCTTCGGCTAGCGCTTCATGGCAGGCGTCGTCGGGACCGGCGACCTTGCGCGCGATCCGCACCGAGTACGACACGTCGCCCAATTGCGTCCTGACCGCCGGGTGAGGCTGCTGGCCGAAATACACCGGCACGTTGCCGCGCGATTCGCCGCCGGCCGCCGCGAGCGGCAGCGACTTCACTTGCGTGGCGCATCCCGCCTGCGTCAACATCACCACTGCCAGCGCACCCAATACAGCTGTTCTTTTCATTTTTCTTGCCCTCGTTTTTTTAAAGTCGCGGCCGTCTCAGCCGCCCTGCCATGCTTCGAACATCAGGCTCGCGCAACTGCCGCCGAACCCGAATGAAACCGACATCGCCGTGCCGATGCGCGCTTCGCGCGTCGCACGCACGAGCGGCATGTCGGCGACTGCCGCCTCCGGCGTGTCGATTCCCGCCGAGCCCGCGATAAAGCCATCGCGCATCATCAGCAGCGTGTAGATCGCCTCGTGGGCGCCGCTCGCGCCGAGCGGATGCCCGGTCATGCCCTTCGTCGACGAAAACGCCGGCACGCCACGCTCGAACGCCGCGCCGAACACCTCGTTCAACGCGCGCAGTTCCTCGAGGTCGCCAAGCGGAGTAGACGGTGCGTGCATGTTGACGTAGTCGGGCCGCTTGCCCGCTTCGTTCAGCGCGCCGCGCATGGCGCGGGCGATCCCCGCCGCGCGCGGCGCGACCATGCCGGCGCTATCCGTGCAGTCGCCGAATCCGGTGAGTTCCGCGTAGATGCGCGCGCCGCGTGCTAGTGCGTGATCGAGCGCTTCGAGCACCAGCACGCCGCCGCCCGAGGCGATCACGAAACCGTCGCGCTCCGTGTCATAAGGACGTGACGCGCGCTGGGGCGTGTCGTTGAAGCGGCGCGACAGCGCGCCCATTGCGTCGAACATCAACGTCGTGTTGTCGTGCAGCGACTCGCTGCCGCCGGCCAGCACGATCTGCTGGCGGCCGGTCTGAATCAGTTGCATCGCCTGGCCGATCGCGAGCGCCGACGTTGTGCACGCCGACGACGGCGAATAGCTGACCCCTTCGAGCCCGAACACCTGCGCGACATTGGCCGACGCGGTGCTGCTCATAACATGCGGCACCGTGTACGGCGGCACCTTGTCGACGCCGCGAGCTTGCGCGATCGCCACGGCCGCGTCGTAACTGGACATCGTGCCGACGCCCGAACCAATCACCGCGCCGGCGCGCGGCGAGCGCAATGCCGCGGCATCGAGCCCGGCGTCGCTGATCGCTTTGCGCGCGGCATGGCAGGCGAACCGCGCGGTGTCGCCCATGAAGCGTTCGAGCTTGCGCTCGAACAGGGGCTCGCGCGCAACCGACGCCACGCCCGCCACCTGCGAGGCAAAACCACGTTCACGCCAGGCGTCGATCCGCTCGATACGCGAGCGACCCGCGCGCAGCGCAGCGGACACCTCGTCGAGCGTATTGCCGAGACACGACACGATCCCCATGCCGGTCACGACCACGCGTTGCAGCGCCACGCTCATCGAGCGCGCCTGAAAATCAGCGACGTGTTGATACCGCCGAACGCGAAATTGTTGCTCATCACATGCTCGGCATCGATCTCCCGACCCGTGCCGACGATGTAATCCAGCGGTGCGCAAGCCGGATCGACGTTCGTCAGATTCAAGGTCGGCGCATACCAGTTGCGCTTCATCATCTCGATGGTCCACCACGCTTCGAGCGCGCCGCACGCGCCGAGCGTGTGGCCGACATAGCTCTTGAGCGAACTGATCGGCATGCGCGCGCCGAAGGTTTGCGCGGTCGCATGGCTTTCGGCGATATCGCCGCGATCCGTCGAGGTGCCATGCGCATTCACGTACGCGATCGCTCCCGGCGGCAGTTGGGCGTCCTTGAGCGCGAGTTGCATCGCGAGCGCCATGGTTTCGGCGGTGGGCTGCGTCATATGCGCGCCGTCCGAGTTGCAGCCGAAGCCGACAATCTCCGCGTGAATGCGCGCCCCACGCGCCACCGCATGCTCGTATTCTTCGAGCACCAGTGTGGCCGCGCCTTCGCCGACCACGAGGCCGTCGCGCGCGGCGTCGAACGGACGCGGCGTGAGATGCGGCTCGTCGTTGCGCGTGCTGGTGGCGTATAGCGTGTCGAACACGGCGACCGCCGGGCCCGACAGTTCCTCCGCGCCGCCCGCCAGCATCAGCGTCTGCTTGCCGGTCTGGATCGCTTCATACGCGTAGCCGATGGCCTGGCTGCCCGACGCGCACGCGCACGAGGTCGGAATGATTCGCCCCTTCAGATCCCAGAACAGGCTGACATTGACCGCGGTGGTGTGCGGCATCATCTGCACGTAGCTGTTCGACGTGACGTCGCCCATCGAGCCGGTTTCGAGCATCGTGCCGAACGCGCGGATCGGCTGCACCGAGCCCGACGACGAACCATAGGCGACACCCATGCGGCCGTCACTGATGAGCGCATTGTCGGCGAGGCCGGCGTCGGCGAGCGCCAGTTCGCTCGCGCGCACCGAGTACATCGAGACCGGGCCCATCGAGCGGGTCTTCTTGCGCGGATAGTGCGCGGGCGTCGTAAAGTCCGGCAGCGGGCACGCGAGGCGCGTATGCAGCGACTCGAAGTAATCCCACTCGGGCATGCGCCGCACGGCGTTCACGCCGCTCCTCAAACGCGTTTCGATGACGTCCCAGCTATCGCCCAACGCCGTGACGCCGCCCATGCCGGTAATGACGACGCGCTTCATCAGATCATCCCGCCGTTGACGCCGATCACCTGACGCGTGACATACGAGGCCGCATCCGACATCAGGAAGCTGACCACGGACGCCACCTCGGCAGGCTGGCCGACGCGGTTCATCGGCACCGTCTTCAACGCCTGTTCGAGGGGCATGTCGTCGAGCATGCCGGTTTCGATCAGACCCGGCGCGACGCAATTGACGGTGATGCTGCGCGACGCCAGTTCGACGGCGAGCGCCTTGGTCGCGCCGATCAAGCCGGCTTTCGCCGCGCTGTAGTTGACCTGGCCGCGATTGCCCATCACGCCGGACACCGAAGCGATCGTGACGATGCGGCCGCCCTTGCGGGCCCGCACCATCGGCATGGTCAACGGATGGACGACGTTGTAGAACGAATCGAGACCGGTTTCGATCACGATGTCCCAGTCTTCCTCGGTGAGCGCGGGGAACGCGGCGTCGCGGGTCACGCCCGCGCTGCACACGATGCCGTAGTAAGGGCCATGTGCCGCGACGTCCGCTTCGAGCACTTCGCGGCATACGGCGCGCTCGCGCACATCGAATTGCAGCACGCGCGCCGTGCCGCCCTGCGCGGCGATGCCCGTCGCAACCGCGTCGGCTTCGGTGCGTCCCGTGCGGCAATGCACGGAGACCGCGAAGCCGTCGGCGGCCAACTTGTACGCAATCGCGCGGCCAATGCCGCGGCTTGCGCCGGTAACGAGAACACGCCGGCTCATGAACTGAAACTCCCTTCAATGAATGACTGAAAATCGGGCGGTTGAAAAACCTTGATGACCGCTTCGGCGCAATCCATGTCGCCGTGGCGGATCGTGCATTCGTATGCGCCGTGGCCTTCTTCGCTGCGCAGCAGTTCCGTGACGTGGATCGACAGGTGCGCGCCGGCCGCGAACGACGGTTGCAATGCCTTATAGCTGCGCGAGCCGAGCAGCACACCGGGACGCGCTCGGCCGCCGCCGCGCATGGCCAGCAATGCGACGTGCGCGGCGATCGCCTGCGCCATCAGTTCGATGCCGATCCACGCGGGCATCGCGCCGTCGGCATCGGCATACCACGCGTCGGCGCGGACCGTGGCGCGCGCGCTCAGCGTTTCTGCGCTGAACGTGTCCACGGCGTCGATCAGCAACATGGTGCCGCGATGCGGGATGATCGCTTCGATCGGCTGCTGGAGCAGTTCGTCAACGGTGGGCGGCGGATTCATCGCGTGACTCATCGGGCAACTCATCGGGCAAGAACGAGGCTGACGTTGCTGCCGCCGAAAGCAAATGAATTGCTCATCACGTATTGCGCGCCGCTTCGCGGCAGGAAACGTTCGCTCTCGACCAGATCCAGCAGCGGTAATAACGGATCGGCTTCGCCATCCCACAGATGCCGCGGCAACGCCACGGTGTCACGCGCCAGCGTCAGCCACGCGAAGCCGAGTTCGGTGGCGCCCGCGGCGCCGAGCTGGTGGCCGGTCAACGGCTTGGTGCCGCTCGTCGCTACGCCGCCTGGAAAAACACGCGACATCAGGTTGGCTTCCATCTCGTCGTTCTTGCGCGTGGCAGTGGCATGCAGATTCACATAGCCGATCGCCGACGCCTCGACGCCCGCCTCGGCAAGCGCCGCGCGTAGCGCGATCTCGCCGCCCACGCCCTGCGGGTCGGGCGAGGAAATGTGATGCGCGTCGCTCGATTCGCCCACGCCCGCGAGCCGCACTGCCGCTTCGTCGCGGCTCATGAGGAACACCGCCGCGCCTTCGCCGACATTGATCCCGCAACGATTGCGGCTCATCGGATTGGTGCGCGTGGCGCTGGTCGATTCAAGCGAGGCGAAACCCTGCACCGTCAACTCGCACAGCGAATCGACTCCGCCCACCACGACGGCGTCGCACAGGTGCAATTGCAACAGCCGGCGCGCCGACGCAAACGCCTTCGCGCTCGACGTGCACGCGGTCGAAATGGTGAACGCCGGACCTCGCAGGCCGAGCGCGGCGGCGGCGAATGGCGCGGCCGTGCCGATCTCCATTTGCCGGTAGTTGAAGTTGGCCGGCAGATCGCCTGCCTGCGCCTGATAGACGAACGCGGCCTCGGCCGCTTCGATGCCCGACGTGCTGGTGCCGAGCACCACGCCGACGCGGTGCGCGCCGTAGCCCTCGCGGGCCGCGTCGATGGCCGGTGCGATCTGCGCCAGCGCGGCGAGCAGCAGGCGGTTATTGCGGCAGTCGTAGCGGGCGAGTTCGGCGCGCGGCGCCATCTCCAGCGGCGTGAACACGCTGCCGACGAACGCCTCGCCGATTCCCGTATGCGCATTCGCCATACCCGGCGAATGACCGGCGGCGAGCGCCGGCACGATGCTGTCGAGGTCGCCGCCGAGCGCGTTGATCATGCCGAGCGCGTGCAAATAAACTGATGGCGCCTTCATGCGGCCCTCCTTGATTCCGATGGCATGCCTATCGGCGCGAGCAGCACCGAGACCGCGATGCCGAGCGCGAGCGTCGCGCCGAAACTCTTCAGCGCGGGCATCGCGCTCATGCCGAGCATGCCGAACGACAACAGCGTGGTGGCCGCGGACAACAACACCCCCGTCCACACCGCGCCGAGATCGGCGTCCGCGCGCTGGCAGCCTTCGCGCAGGAACACCGCATAGTTTGCACCCACGCCGAGCACGAGCATCAGCGCGAGCCAGTTGAACAGATTGAGCGGTACGCGCGCATAGCCGAATACGGCGAGCGTGACGCCCACGGCAAGCAGCACCGGCAAAGTCACGGCGATGCCGCCGCGCACGCGGTAGCGCAGCATCAACAGAACGAGCACGAGAGCTAGCGCGCCGCCGAGCCACCAACCGCTATCCACGCGATACGCGCCGAACAGTTTCGACACGCTGGCGGCCTTGTCGACGAACACGACGCCGGGCAAGCTCTGCGCCGTCGCGATCAGCGCGGGTTCGTTCTGCGGCGTCACGCCTTGCGGAATGACGACCGCGGCATAGGCTTTCGTCGACGAGTCGACTTCGCCGAGCCAAAGGTGTTTATACGGTTGTGACCACGGTGCCGCGAGCCACGTATCGACCGTCAGCGGAGCTTGCGGTTTCGCATACGCAGCGAGCCACGCGTCGGCGACTTCGTCCTTGAAGCCTGCTTGCAGGAGTGTGGCGCGCAATGCGGCGCGCTCGTCGAACACGTGTTGCGCGAGCAACGCGCGGTCTTCATTCTGCCGTTTCGCGGACGGCACGAATTGCGCGACCGACTGATAGCGGCCGACCTTGTTCGCCGTGCCGTTCAGCGCATCCAGTTTCGTGCCCAACGCTTCGGCGCGCTGGAGCACGAGCTCCGGCGTCTCGCCGCGCACCACGAAAAACTGCGCGCTGTTATCCACGCCGACCGCCGCGCGCACCTTGTCTTCCTGCGCGACGAGCGCCGGGTCACGCTGGATCAGCAGATGGATATCGTCGTCGCTGGTTAGACGCAGCCAGCCGGGAATCGCCAGCAACAGCAGCAGCGCCGCCACGAACCACGCCCGCTTGCCGCCGATCGTGCGATGCCACACCGTCAGCACACGCGCCGCGCCCGCGAACACGCGCTTGGGGCTGCGTTTGGGCGCGCGCGTGAGCAGCGCGGGCAGCAACCACAGCACGGACGCGAAGGCCGTCGTGATGCCCGCCATCGCGAAACAGGCAATCTGCTTGAGCGCGGGAAACGGCACCCAGGCGAGGATCGCGTAGCCGAGCAGGCTTGTCGCGAGCGCCACGCTCAACGCGGGACGCACGGCGCGCGCGCCGCGCCGCGCGTCCCAATCGCGTTGCGCGCCGAGATACACCACGAAGTACTGGATCGAATAATCGACGGCCTCGCCGATCAGGCTCGCGCCGAACACGAGCGTCAACAGATGCAGCTTGCCGAACACCAGCATCGTCACCGCCAGCGCGCAGACAATGCCGAGCGCGGTCGAGACGAAGCCGAGCAGCAGCAGACGTGGCGAGCGGAACACCCACATCATCAGGAGTGCGACGCCGCACAGCGAAGCAATGCCGATCAGATGCACTTCATGTTCCGATGCACTGCGCGCCGCTTCCGCGTAAAACACGGCGCCGGTCCGCGCTACCGAGACGTCGGGGAACGACGGCTTCAACGCGCTTTCGCCTTGGGCCACCGCTGCGAGCACGGCATGCTGCGTCTTCGTCTCGTAGGCGGAACCGGGCAGCGTCGCGACGATCAGCACGCTGGTGGCGGCGCCCTGATGCGCGACCAGCATGTTGTCTTCGAGTTCGAGATTCGAGGTGGCGAGCGGCAGGCCACCGAGCCAGTGTTCGAGCCAGCCGAACGGATCGTCGGCGAGCGGTGTGGTCAGTCCGCCGCGCAGCGGGCTATAGATGCGCTGGGCGAGCGTGTCGCGCAATGTGGCGCCCGCCGCGCCACCGGCCAATGCCGCGCGGTCCGTCGGCGCCAGCAAGCCGAATCGATACGGCATATACAGCGCCGCGATCTGCGACAGATCGAACGGCGGCAACTCCGCCGTCACCGAACCGAACGCGCCGCTCTTTTGCAACGCCGCGCCCAGTTGTTTCGCCGCGGCTTTCGCGTGCGCGTCGTTGTTGCTGGTGACGAGAAAAACGGTGCGGTCGCCGAGCGCGCTCGCGAGCGTATCGACCGCCTTTTCCGCGACGGGATCGGCCTCGGTCGCGGGCAATAGCGCAAGCAGATTGGTTTGCAGCGGCGACGGTCCGGCGAACCGCCAACCGCAATACAGCGCCGCGACGAGCGCGAGCAGCAGCCACGCGGCGCGCATGCCCCACGCCTGTTTCGTGGACCGCTGTTGCAGCATGTCCATTACGGCGCCCCGAGCAAGCCGCGTTCAGCCGCGGTGAGGTCGCTCACGGCCGCGCTCTTCGTGAAGTCGAGCTGGGTGATGTCGCCGTTCGCCAGCGTGATGCGCAAGCTCTGCAGATAGTCGCCGCCGCTCATCGCCAGACCTTTGATCGACTGGGCGATCTGCGGCTGGTTCGGCGTCAGTTGCATGCGCCACTGCGCGGCGCTGCCTTGAGCCTCTACGTCGAATTGCGAGTAGAGCGCCGACAGATCGCCGCCGAGCATGGCGCGCATCATCTTCGAGACTTGCGCGACGCCGCGCGTGCCCTGTGCGCTGTGAGTCGTGACGCGCTGGCCGTTGGCAGCGACTTCGGCGACGCCGGCATCGGTGATGACATAGGTGGCTTTGTAGGGCTTGTCGATCTGCCAGATCACGCCGCGCTCGCGGAAAAATAGCAGCGAGCCGGTGCTCACGAGCGGCTGCTTCATCGCGGCGAGCGTTTGCGTCTGCGTGAATTGCGCGCGCACGCCCTTGGCTTGCGCGAGGTGCGCGGCGATCTGCGAAACGAGTGCGGGGTTGCCCGCGGCAGGCGCGGCCTGGGTCGTCGATGCCGCCAAGGCGGGCTGCGTCCATGCGGTCACAGCGAACATGCTGAGGACGCCCGTCACGCTCAATGCGCTCAATGCTCCGACGAGCACGGCGCGCAATTTCATCGTCCCCATACGCGCTCCAGTTTCTCGAATACGACCGGCGGCGAGACGAACTGCAACTCCTGCGTGGCGGCGTCGACCGCGACCTGGATCGTGTAGCCCTTGGTCAACCGCGTGCCGGACACGCAATCGACGATTTCATAGCCTATTTTCAGGCGGTTTTCGTGTTCGAGCAGTTGCGTGCGCACTTCGATCTGCTGCCCGTAGGTGGCCGGCCGCACGTACTTCAGATGCGCTTCCACGATCGGCCACAGGTAGCCCGAAGCCTGCATCTCGCGATAGTCGTAATCGAACGCGCGCAGAAGCGCCGCGCGGCCGATTTCGAAGTACTTCAGATAATGCCCGTGCCAGCACACGTTCATCGCGTCGACGTCATGGAACGGCACTTCCACCGTCGCGCTCGCACTCAGCACTTTGCGGGAAACGCTCATGCGTTCGATCCTCCGCGATAGTCCTGCAGCAGATCGCACGCGGCAATGCGCGCGGTCAGCGCGCGCAGCTCGTGTTCCAGTGCGCGGTCTTCGTCGACGAATGGCGACTGCGCGCTCACGCTGTCCATAAACGTTCGCAGCGGCGAGGGAACCGGCGTTCCGCTGTCGATCTTCAAGCGCAACCGGGCGGCTTGCACCGTTGCGAGCGTATGCGCGGCGGCGACCTGCTCGGTCAACTCCAGCACGCGCAAACAATCGCGCGCGGCAATCGTGCCCATGCTGACCTTGTCCTGGTTGTGCGCCTCGGTGGAGCGCGAGAACACGCTCGCGGGCATGGTGTTTTTCAACGCTTCAGCGGTCCATGCGGATGACGAAATCTGCACCGCCTTGAACCCGTGATTGATCGGGGCGCGCGCGGACGTGGCGCCCGACAGATTGCGCGGCAAGCCGTTATTGAAATTGACGTCGACGAGGAGCGCGAGTTGCCGGTCCATCAGATCGGCGAGATTGGCGAGCGCAACCTTCAGCGAATCCATCGCGAAGGCGATATGGCCGCCGTAGAAGTTGCCGCCGTGCAGCACGCGTTCATTGTCCGGGTCGATCAGCGGGTTGTCGTTCGCGCTGTTCAGTTCGTTCTCGACATCGCGGCGCACCCACGAGAGCGCGTCGCGCGCCACGCCGATCACATGCGGCGCGCAGCGAATCGAATAGCGGTCCTGCAGACGGTGACCCGGCGTGTCGTCGCGCCCGGACAGGTCGTCCCGAATCCATGCCGCCGCTTCGGCCTGGCCGGCGTGCGGCTTCACTTCGAAGAGCATCGCGTCGAAATGCGCGGCACGGCCGTCGAGTGCGACCGTGCACAGCGCCGTCAGCCGCGCGGTCAGCCGCGTGAGATGATCGGCGCGCGCAAACGCGAGACAGGCGAGACCGGTCATCACGGCGGTGCCGTTCATCAGCGCGAGCCCTTCTTTCGGCGCGAGCGTGAGCGGCGTTTGACCAAGCTCGGCCCACACCTCGCGCACATTGCGCAACTGCCCTTCGAACATCACGTCGCGTTCGCCCGCGAGCGCGGCGGCCACATACGAGAGCGGCGTGAGATCGCCGCTCGCGCCGACCGAGCCTTCCGACGGAATGCGCGGCAACACACGATGATTGACCAGATCGGCCAGACGTTCGAGCAACACCGGACGCACGCCGGAAAAACCATAAGCAAGCGAGTTGAGCCGCGCGGCGATCACCGCGAGCGTTTGCGCGTCGTCGAGATACTGGCCCATCCCGCAGCCGTGATAACGCGTGAGTTGCAGCGGCAACGCTTCGACCAGCTCCATCGGCACGTCGACCACGCAGGCGTCGCCGTAACCAGTGTTGACGCCGTATACGGTCGCGCCCGCGGCCAGATGCCGGCGCAGAAAATCCGCGCCGCGCTGGATACGCGCGCGCCACGCCGGATCGGCGCTCAACGCAACCGGCGTGCGATGCTGCGCGATCGCGACGACCTCTTCGATCGTCAGCTTGCGACCGCCTATGACGACCGCCGCCTTGTTCACGTTGGCGCCCGCATTCGGCACATCGATCAGATCATGTTCGGCCATTTGCGCCTCGCTTGGGGCTGGCCCAGAAATCGAAGAAGTTGAACCATTGATAAGGTGCCTTGCGGCAATAATGTTCGAGCCGCACGGCATAGCGCTGCGCCCACGCGGCGAGATGCTGCGCGCGTTCGCGGCGCGGCAACTCGATGCGCTCGGCGAACGGTTCGAAATACAGGCGGTAACCGTCGTGCTCTTTCAGACAGAAGAACAGATAGACCGGGCAACCCAACGCATGCGCGAGCACATAGGGCCCTTGCGCGAACGGCGCGGTCGAGCCGAGAAATTGCGCCTCCGTCGTGCGGCCCGCTTCGTGCGCGGGCACGCGGTCGCCGACGATCACCAGCAATTCGCCGGCGTCGACGCGCTCCTGCATCATCATCGCGGTCTCGGGCCCGAAGTCGCTGACTTCGAGCAGATGTTTCGCGAACTCGCTATTGGCCGAGGCCAGCACGCTATTGAAACGGCGCGCGTGCTCCGTATAGACGACCGCCGTGACCTTCGCATATGCGCCCTGCGCGGCGAGCGCGCGGGTCATCTCCAGATTGCCGAGATGCGCGCCGATCACGAGCGCGCCCTTGCCGCTCTTCACCAATGCTTCGAACGCCGAAGGATCTTCGAACTTGACGTCTGCATTGTTGACGCGGCCCGACCACGCGGCGAGCTTGTCGAAGCCCGATTGCGCGAACGCCAGCATATGGCGGTACGCGGACAACCAGCCGGGACGCGGCGTGTCGCCCTGCGGCGCGGTCTTGCCGAGATGCCTGAAGTAGTTGCTGGAGGCCTCGCGCGCGGCGCGGCCCGTCAGCAGAAAATACGCGACGATCGGGTGCAGCCAGAGCGCGGTGAAACGTCGGCCGAAGAGCTTGCAGCTGAGCGCGAGCAACGACATGCCCAGATGGCTGCCGCGTTCGGCGATACGCCACCAGTCCTGGTCATTTTCTTTGCACTGCCCATCCGCAAGTGCCGCGCGACGCGGCATCAGCTTGTGCGCGAGCAGCACCGGCAGACGCCACAGCATGCCGCACACGAGCCGCGTATGGCTGCGGCTGATGCGCACGTTGTCCCACAGCACGTCGAAATGCGAGACGCCGTCGCTCGCGTAGGTGACGCGCGTCGGAATCGAACGGAACGCGGCGCGTCGCCAGTACAGACGCACGAGGATCTCGATGTCGAAGTCCATGCGCGTGGGCAGTCGCACGCTGTCGATCAGATTGCAGGCCAGCGTCAGCGGATAGAGCCGAAAGCCGCACATCGAATCGCGGATGGCCAGCGAAAGCGTTTCGATCCACACCCACACATGCGTGAGATAACGGCCGTAGAGACGCGCTTTCGGCACGCTCTCGTCATAGATTGGCCGGCCGAGAATCACCGCGCCCGGTTCGGCGCGCGCCGCTTCAATGAAACGGGGCACGTCCGTGGCGTCGTGCTGGCCGTCGGCGTCGATCTGCAGCGCGTGCGTGTAGCCGACCTCGCGCGCGGCGCGCAGCCCCGCCATCACCGCCGCGCCCTTGCCGCCGTTGACCGGCAGCCGCAGCAGCGTGAACCGCCCTGCGTATTGCTGCGCGAGCGCGGCGAGCACTTGCTGGGTGGCCTCGTCGCTGCCGTCGTCGACGACGAAAAACGGCAGGCCGTGAACCGCGAGATGAGCGACGGTCGCGCCGATCGCGTCCTTATGGTTGTAGATCGGAATGACGATGCATGGGGAGAAGGTCATCACGCCGGCGCCCCGTAGACGATTACACCGGACGCGCATTCGCGACCGTTCGCGCGGTATGCAAACTGCAGGCGCCGGCGGGCCGCGTCGTGAGCGAGCGTGAGCGCGAGCACCGCGCCTGGAGAAACCGGCGCCATGAACTTCAGACGGTCGATCGATGCCACCGCGCGCACGGCCGGCAAGTGGTCGGCGGCGAGGCGCACGGCCCAGTCGACCTGAACGACGCCAGGCAGAATCGGCAGGCCGGGAAAGTGGCCGGCGAAATGCGCGAGCGTGGGCGGCACGCGCAACTCGTAATGCAGTGTGTCGCCGCTGCGCGCTTCGGCCAGCACTTCCACGCCTTCGCTACGCGGCTCGAAGGCGGCCGCCACGGCGGCCACCGGCAGTTTGCCGCGCGCGTCGAACGGCAGCGTGACCCGAAAACGCCAGTGGCGCGGCAGCACCACCACGTCGAAGTATTCGGCGAGATGCCGGCGCAGGATCTTGGCGAGCGCCACGCGGCCTTCGTCGCGCAGCGCCGCACCGCCCGCTTCCGTCAGCGCCACGACGGCGCCGACGCGCTCGCGCGAGGCGCCGGCGAGCGGCACGATCGCCGCTTGCGCCACATACGGATGCAGCGCGAGGCGCGCTTCCAGTTCCGGCAACGACACGCGCTTGCCGTCGAGCTTGAGCACGCGGTCGAGCCGGCCTTGCAGACGGAAACGGCCATCGGCGTCGAAGGCGATCCTGTCGTCGGTACGATGCCAGCCGGCGTGATCGAGATGCGGTGAGCGGACGTTCAGCGCACCGTCTTCGTCGCGGCGCACTGCGATGCCGGATAGCGGTTGCCAGGCATCTGTCTGATCCTGGCGCCGCCACGCTATGCCACCGGTTTCCGTGCTGCCGTAGACTTCGCGCGGCGCGGCGCCATAAGCCGCGGCATATTCCTGCGCGGCTTCAAACGCCAGCGGGCCGCCCGATGAAAAGATCGCGCGCGGCGCCGGCGTCAAGTCCGCGAAGCCAGGCAAGGCGGGCCAGCGAGACAATTGCGCCGGTGTCGAGACGATCACCGCCGCGCCGCATTGCTCGATCTGCGTTTGCAGATGCAACGGCTCGATGCTGATCGCACGGTCGAACGCGCGGCCGGCGGCAAGCGGCCACAACACGCGAAACAGCAAACCGTAAATGTGGTGATGCGGCACGCTCGCGAGCATCGTCGCGTCACCGATTAACGTGCCCCACTGCTGTTCCAGTGTGTGCACTTCGGCGTTGAATTGCGCGAGCGTCTTGCGGATCGGCTTGGGGCGGCCGCTGCTGCCGGAGGTGTAGAGCGTGAGCGGGGCTTGCGGGTCGATTGTGTGAGCGGCGCGAGACGTGTGCGCCGAGGCTGCCTGGGCGTTTGCAGTGCCGGTGGCGGTGGTGGCTGCGGTGGGGTCGAAGGCTGTTCGGGCGTTTCCGGTGCCGGTGGCGGCTCCGGCTTGCGTTGAGGCTGCCTGGGCGCTTCCAATACCAATGGTGGCTCCGGCGTGCTCTGAGGCGGCCTCGTCGCTTCCAATGCCGGTGTCAGTGGCGACTCCGGCGTGCTCCGCCGCGGCTGCATTGACGCGGGCCAACGTATCGAGGTCGGTGTCGACTTCAGCTTCGGCGTTGACACCGAGGTTGGCTCCGGCCGAAAGCTCGAACAGCGGCAAATCCGCATCCGTCAGCACCACGTCGTACGCATCGGCGAGATCGGCGAGATAGCCTGGCGTCGAGTTGGCCGGAATCACCGGCTCCTTGCCGCACGCGAGCAGCGCGAAAAGCGCGCAGGCGAAATCGAACGGATCGTCGATACAGAGTGCGTAGCGTTGCGCGCCCTGCGTTTGCACGAGCGCGATCAACACGGCGACGCGCGCGCGAAACGCCGCGCGGTCGAGCACCTTGGCGCCATCGCGGCATACGGGCTCCTGCAACGCGGCGCTCTCATGAACCGCCGACAACAGATCATGCAACGCGATCATGCCGCCTCCGAACGCGTGGCACGCGGCAGCACGACCAGGTAACGCCAGATCACCTCGGCCACCAGCAGCACGCCGATCAACCCATACGCAATCGCGCCGTTATACAGCGACCAGTTGGCACGGCTCCAATACAACGCGGTATAAGCGGAAAACACGCCGTTCAGCACGAAGAACGCACACCACACCTGCGTCACGCGCCGCGTATGGCGCACCGCCCCCGGCGGCAGATCCGGATTGCCGAGGCGCGCGAATTTTTCGATCATGGACGGCCCGCGCACGAGCGTCGCGCCAAACGCGATCAACAGGCCCAGATTGACGAGCGACGGATACAGACGCAACAGCAATTCGCTATTGGTCAGCACGATCGCCGCCGACGCACAGCTCAGCAGACCGACCACGCTCCAGTCGATCGTGGAGAGCCGCCGCAGCGAAGTCGCGACCGGGCCGCTACCGGCCCAGCGCTGCAGCCAGAGAATCGCAAACAGCATGCAGCCGACGTAGCGCGGCGTGTCCCAGCGCCACGCGCACAGGATCAGCGCGGGGTACGCGAGCTTCAACAGCACCTGCACGACGGTTTTGCCGAAGTGGCGCCCGGCGCCGGGCGAGGCTTCGTCGGCCCGCCGCGCCGCCGCTTGCGTTCGCGAGCGCGCGACGGACATCAGCCTTGTGCCGCGAGCAGGGACTCGACCGCGCCGATCACGTCGCCGACGGTGCGCACCGACTTGAACTCTTCCGGCTTGATGCGGCGTCCGGTCATTTCCTGCAGTTTGATCGCGAGGTCGACAGCGTCGATGCTGTCGAGATCGAGGTCCTCGAACAGATGCGCTTCGGGCGTGACACGCTCGGGCTCGATCGCGAAGTTCTCTTTGAAGATAGCGCGGATGCGCTCCAGAATCTCTGCCTCGGACACGATTTACTCCCCCTTTCTGGTTGTTTCGTTCACAGCGTGCGTCGCTTCGCGTTGGCTCGCCACCAGCGCGGCCAGCGTGCTGATCGAGCGGAAGTGTTCGCGCGTGCGTTCGTCGTTCGCTGCGATGGTCAGTTGGTATTGTTTGCGCAGCACGATGCCGATTTCGAGCGCGTCGATCGAATCGAGACCGATGCCGTCGGTATCGAACAACGGTGCGTCGTCGTCGATATCGGCCGGGCTCAGGTCTTCCAGATCGAGCGCTTCGATCAGAAGCTGTTTAATTTCCAGTTTTAAAGAATCCATAATCGAACAGGTGCTGAGTAATGTGTGCTTCGACGGCGCTCGTCACGCTGCGCGCCGCGAGAGCCGGTGGAGTGTCATGGGCCGCGAGCTGATCGACGCCGAGCGGCTCGAGCACGTTCACGCGCATTCTGAACGCGCGTGCCGGCACGTCGTACCAGCGCATCTGCTTGGTGAATGCGGGCGGGTCGCAATCCATCAGCACCGGGACGATGGGAGCGCCGACTTTCAGCGCCATGTGCGCGAAACCGCGCGAAAAAGCGTGCAGCCGGTTCGGCCCGGGGCTACGCGTGCCTTCCGGAAAAATGATCATCGTATAGCCTGCGGCCAGCTGCTTCGCGCCGGCCTCGACGAGCTCCGCGGGGTCGGCATTGCTGACGTACTCCGCCGAACGCACGATGCCCCAGAAACACGGGTTGCTCCAGTGCGCGTTTTTCACCACGCAGCAGGCATGCGGCGTGAGCGACAGGAGCACCATCACGTCGAGATAAGTCGGGTGGTTGGCGACCACGATCGCCGGCCTTTCCGCGCGCAACGCCTGCACGCCCGACACTTCGAGTTCCATCACGCCGATGCGCTGCAACACCGCGACCAGCGCGCGGAAAAACCAGTGAATCACGCTCGTCACCGCGAACTGACGCGATGCACGGTGCGGCCACACCCACGCAAGCGGAAACACCACCACCGAGAACAGCACGCCGCATACGCCGAACACCACGAAGGCCATGCCGGTCGCGCAGAATCGCCAGCAATAATCAAGCCGCGCGATCATGCCAACTCCAATGCCACGTGGCGCCGGCGCCTTGCCACGCGGCGGGTAGGCCGGTTTCCAGACAATGCTGCACGGCCTGGCTCTGGGTCGCGAAAACGGTCGGCGAGCTGGCCTCGCTTGCCACAGGTTCGCTCGCCGGCGCGGATTCCCGGTCGGCCACTCGGCCCTCGGCCGCGGTGGTTTGACTCACCGGCGGGGATTCCCGCAGATCAGCGCGGGAAACGACACACGCCAATTCGCCCGTCACCGTTTCGCTATCGAGCAGGATCGCGATCGCGCCGCCCGGCACTTCGTCTTCGATCGTGCCGTAAGCCGGGTCGGCCGGTTCGTCCGCATAGACCAGCAGCATTGGCGAATCCGGCTGGGTGGCGTACTGTGCGTGCGCTTCCAGCAGCGCGTAACCGAGCGTTTCCGCGCCGGCCGAAATCGCACTCGCCGCCGACCGGTCACCACGCGCAATGCCGAACACGCCGGTCATGGCATTGAGCACCGACAGGCTGAACGCGGTAGGCGACACCGGCTCGCCCGCGCTGATGGCACGCAGGATATCCGTGGTGCGACGCAGTTCGCCGTGGCGCGACGCGAAAACGACCCGCGCAGCGTTCTGGGCGACACAGTCGTGCGCCACCTTCAGCGCCACTCTGGACAGAGTGCTCAGACGGCGCCGCACGATCGGCTCGATGAAGCCGATATCGGGTGCGGCAGATGCGGCAGCAGGCCAGCTAGACCAGCGAGCGACCGGAACGGTCCAGTGCAGATCGGGCATATCGGTGTTCGCGCGTAGAAGCGAGGAGAGGCTGAAGCGCCTGACGGAATACGGCACCGTCACAGCGTGTACGCGCCGCGCGGACCGGCAATCTCCAGCCGGGGTCGATCCAATCGTCTGATCTTATATAGGGTTCAGCGATTTAACGGCACATGGCCCCGTTTATTTAGGCACCCTCGCCGATTTGTCTGGAGGATGGCCTCAGGCGCCCTAAGATCGCCGAATCATACTGAATATTCTGGGATAAATCAGCCACAAAAGACGTATCCATCTGTATCCGTATCTATCGAGCGACGCCCCGCCAAAAACCCGTTGCGCGCGCCTGCGGCGCGATTTCCGGCTGCGCGGCCAGGTGCAAAAGCCGCTCGCGACACGGATTGCGGTCGACACGAGCGCAGAAGCATTTCGCGGAATTACATCATTACTTTCAACTAACTTTCTTAAACAATGTTTCAGATTGGAAGGTTTCCATGTCGGCAACTGCCGACCTTATAACCGGTCGACGACGCCGGGCCTATCTCAAGCCCGCCATTTGGGAGATGCAATGGCGTCCGCGGCTGACGGAGTCGATTATCGGCTGGCGCCATGCCTGTTATACTCCGTCCCTCATTGGGGAGTAGCCGCCTCGCGGCACGTGCGCACCGCTGTCATCGGGTGCGTCGCACGTGTGGTTCGCGGGGGCGCCTGTCAACAGACTTGGCCTGCACGGCCATGGCAGCCGCAGCCTCTGGCCTGGCGAGACCGATGATCCACACACCGCCGCAACAGGGCCCGGCGTGTCGTGGGTCGTCGCTCGTTCATCTCTCGGCCCGGGGAATCAACATAACGTGGATCACGCTTTTCTCATTTCGACCGGAGCAGTCGCGCTCGCCGAGATCGGCGACAAGACGCAATTGCTCTCGCTCGTCCTCGCGGCACGCTATCGCAAGCCGCTGCCGATCATTCTCGGCGTGCTCGTCGCCACGCTCGTCAATCATGCCTGCGCGGGCGCACTCGGCGCCTGGCTCGGCTCTCTGCTCACGCCGACCATCATGCGCTGGGCACTGGCCGTATCGTTTATCGGCATGGGGCTGTGGATTCTCGTTCCGGACAAGCTCGACGACGACGAGGCCAATACCAGCCGCACGCACTTCGGCGTGTTCGGCGCGACCGTGGTGACGTTCTTTCTCGCGGAAATGGGCGACAAGACGCAGATCGCCACGGTGGCCCTCGCCGCGCGTTTTCACGACTTCTTCGGCGTGGTGGCGGGCACCACGCTCGGCATGATGATCGCCAACGTGCCCGCGATCCTGCTCGGCGACCGTTTCGCGCATCGGCTGCCGACCAAACTCGTGCACGGCATCGCGGCGGTGATGTTCGTGATTCTCGGGACGATGGCGCTGTTCGGCGTGGGCGTTTAGGTCGGCGCTTAGGTCGGCGTTCAGTCGGCGCCTGGTCGGTGTTCGTGGTGCGGCCGGCTGGCAGTTCCTGGCGCTTGGCGGGCGCTTCGCGCTTCGCAATTGGCTTGGCTTGGCTTGGCTTGGCTTGGCTTGGCATCAGCCAAACAAACGGCCCGGCAGGATGACCTGCCGGGCCGTTTGTCTTGTTCACTGCCGGCCTTCGCGCCGCCGCGCGCCGCCACTCGGCATGAACTACTGAATGACTTTCGCGCCAGACGCCGGAGCCGGCGCGGCCGCGGGCGCGGCGCCGGTAGCGGCGATTTCGTTCGATGCGCCGCCGTTCTTGTCGAGCGGAATCTTCACCGTGTGGACGGCGCCGTTACCGAGCGGAAAATCGGCCAGCGCGCTACGCGCCAGATACGGCATGGCCCGCACGAGCGACGACTCGCCTCCCGAATTGCGCGCCGTCACGTTGTACACCTCTTTGCCGGTTGCCCGCTCGGTGATCCGTATGCCCAGCAGATGCGTGAAGATCGGATAGCTCTGGTTCACATACGTAGTGGGAAACGGTCCCCACGGCCCCCAAGGATCGAATGGCCGCCCCCAATACGGCGCGGGCCAGGGGTTGTAATACACCGGCTCCGCGACCGTCACCATATCCGAACGGATACCGTACGACAGGCCGACCAGATAACGCGCCTGGCCGCTATCGACCTGGCGGAAAGCATGCGTGGCGAGTTCATTCGCGACAAAGCGCTCGTAGGTGCTCAGTTCGAGATTGTTCTGCTGGTCCGCGGCCCGTGTGAATGCATAGGTGCGGGTGGCGTCGTTGCCGCTCCAGTCGGAGAAGGCCGTGACCTGAGTGGTCACGTAGGTCGTGCAGCCGGAAAGCAGCACCGTCAGCGCGGCTAGCAGCAGCGTGGCGCGGCGGGTCCATCGATCGAATTTCATGGTCTACCTCGTGAAGCTTCTCAATGTCTCTGTATTGTCCGTCATGACCGGCCCCGTAGGCGCGCAGGCTTTTTCATCACGCGGGCGCCCGATAATACGCTGACCGGTAAATTCGGTAAAAAGTTCGCTCCGCACAATTTGCCGAGGCTTTGTACAATGGCTCGACATGCCCGGCTCGCGCGCCAGAAGCGCGCCTGCCGACTCGAGTTCCAACACTACAGAACGCCATGGCCGATACCGCAACGCCCAATGTGATTCGCCGCGCCGACTACGCGCCGCCCGCCTTCCTGATCGACACCGTCGCACTGGAGTTCGATCTGGTTCCCGAACGCACGGTTGTCCGGAACACGATGCGCGTGCGTCGCAATCCGGAGGCGTCGCGCGCCGCGCATCTGGAACTGATGGGCGAACAGCTGGAGTTCGTCAGCGCCGCGATCGACGGCCAGCCGTTCACCAATGCGCACGCGCACGAACACGGCCTGCTGCTCGACAATGTGCCGGACCAATTCGAACTCACGCTCACCAGCATTTGCAATCCGGCTGAGAACACCACGCTGTCGGGCCTCTACGTGTCGGGCGGCAACTTCTTCACGCAGTGCGAGGCCGAGGGCTTCCGCCGCATCACTTACTTCCTCGACCGCCCGGACGTCATGGCGACCTTCACGGTCACGCTGCGCGCCAGCAAGGCCGATTATCCGGTGTTGCTGTCGAACGGCAACCTGCTCGAAGAAGGCGATTTGCCGGACGGCCGCCACTTCGCGCGCTGGGAAGATCCGTTCAGAAAGCCGAGTTACCTGTTCGCGCTGGTCGCCGGCAAGCTCGTCGCGCTGGAAGAACGCGTGAAGAGCGGCTCGGGCAAGGAAAAGCTGCTGCAGGTGTGGGTCGAGCCGCACGACCTGGACAAGACCCGTCACGCCATGGATTCGCTGATCCATTCGATCCGCTGGGACGAGGAACGCTTCGGGCTCGAACTCGATCTGGACCGCTTCATGATCGTCGCGGTGAGCGACTTCAACATGGGCGCGATGGAGAACAAGGGGCTCAACATCTTCAACACGAAGTACGTGCTGGCGAATCCCGAAACGGCAACCGACACCGACTTCGCGAACATCGAGGCCGTGGTCGGCCACGAGTATTTCCACAACTGGACCGGCAACCGCGTGACGTGCCGTGACTGGTTCCAGTTGAGCCTGAAAGAAGGCCTCACGGTATTCCGCGACCAGGAGTTCTCGGCCGACATGGCGGGCGGCGCAACGGACGAAGCCGCGCGCGCCACCAAGCGCATCGAGGACGTGCGCGTGCTGCGTCAGATGCAGTTCGCCGAAGACGCGGGCCCGATGGCGCACCCGGTGCGCCCGGAAAGCTACGTCGAGATCAACAACTTCTACACGATGACCGTCTACGAGAAAGGCTCGGAAGTCGTGCGGATGTATCAGACCCTGTTCGGCCGCGACGGCTTCCGCAAGGGCATGGATCTGTACTTCAAGCGCCATGATGGCCAGGCCGTGACCTGCGACGATTTCCGTCACGCGCTCGCCGACGCGAACGGCCGCGATCTCGCGCAATTCGAGCGCTGGTATAGCCAGGCCGGCACACCGCGCGTGTCCGTGCGCACGCAGTACGACGCCGCGCAGAAACGTTACAGCGTGACGCTCACGCAAGGCTACGGCGAAGGTGCGCCGGCCGCGCGCGAAACGCAAAAGGGTCCGCTGCTGATTCCGTTCGCGATCGGTTTGATCGGCAAGGACGGCCGCGACCTGCCGCTGCAACTGGAAGGCGAAGCGCAGGCCGGCCACGCGACCACGCGCGTGCTCGAATTCACGCAGACCGAACAGACCTTCACGTTCGTCAACGTGGCGCAAGAGCCGCTGCCCTCGCTGCTGCGCAATTTCTCTGCACCGGTGATCGTCGAATACGACTATTCGGCGGAACAGCTGGCGTTCCTGCTGGCGCACGACAGCGATCCGTTCAACCGTTGGGAAGCCGGCCAGCGGCTCGCCACGCGCGAACTGCTCACACTCGCCGGACGCGCCGCCACGGGCGTGCCGCTGCAACTCGACGATTCCGTGGTCGCCGCGTTCGCACGCGTGCTGACCGACGAAACGCTCTCGCCGTCGTTCCGCGAACTGGCATTGATGCTGCCTTCGGAAGCGTATCTGGCCGAACAGATGGCCGAATCGAATCCGGCCGCTGTGCATGCCGCGCGGCAATTCGTGCGCAAGCGTCTCGCCAATGCGCTCAAGAGCGACTGGCTCAAGGTGTACGAGCAGCATCGCACGCCGGGCGCATACGAGGCCACGCCGGAAGCGTCCGGTCATCGCGCGTTGAAGAACCTCGCGCTCTCGTATCTCGCTGAACTCGACGATCCGGCCGAAGCCGTGCGTCTCGCGTCCGCGCAGTACGACTCGGCGAACAACATGACCGACCGTGCGGCGGCATTGTCCGCGTTGCTCAATGCGTCGGCGGCCAATGGCGGCAGCGCCGAGGCGCAGCAGGCGCTGGACGACTTCTATCGGCGCTTCGAAAAGGAACCGCTCGTGATCGACAAGTGGTTCGCGTTGCAGGCCACGCAGCGCGGCAGCGCGCAACGTCCGGTGATCGACATCGTGCGCAAGCTGATGGCCCACCCGGCCTTCAACCTGAAGAACCCGAATCGCGCGCGCTCGCTGATTTTCAGCTTCTGCGCGGCGAACCCGGCGCAGTTCCATGCCGAAGACGGTTCGGGCTATGCGTTCTGGGCCGATCAGGTGATCGCGCTCGACGCCATCAATCCGCAAGTGGCCGCCCGCCTCGCCCGCTCGCTGGAATTGTGGCGCCGCTTCACGCCGACGCTGCGCGACGGCATGCGTGCGGCACTGGAGAAAGTGGCCGCGCAGGTGAAATCGCGCGACGTGCGCGAGATCGTGGAGAAAGCGTTGGCATGATGCGCGCCTGAGCGCTGTTGTCGCTTCGAAAAGCCGGCACGTGTTGCCGGCTTTTTTTTCACCTTGCGCTCGCCGGCAAGGAGGCGCGTGGCTGCAACGTTGGCCATCCGGACGACTGGCCGGCTCGCGCCGGCGGGGTGAAAGTAAACGTATTCACTTAACGGTTTACGTTTAACGCATCGCGTTATATCATCCCATGATCACGACATTCGGCGACAAAGCTACGGCGAGAATTTTTCAGGGCAAGTTCGTGTACTCACTGCCGCTTCACATGCAAACGCTCGCCTACCGCAAGCTGCTCATGATCGACGCCGCAGAGTCCGTCCGCGACCTGCACGCGCCGCCGGGCAACCGGCTGGAAGCGCTGCAAGGCCAGCGCAGCGGGCAATGGAGTATCCGGATCAATGCGCAATGGCGCATCTGTTTTCATTTCGTCGACGGGGAGGCGCTCAATGTCGAGATTGTCGACTATCACTGACTATTGGGAGACCGGCATGGTCATCAAACGCTCCGATCTGGATAACATCGATTTCTCGGATATCGACACTGGCAAGAGCATCCCGGAAATCCATCCGGGCAAGATTCTGTACAGCGAGTTCCTCGAACCGCTCGGCATGTCCGTCAATGCGCTCGCGCTGGCGCTGCGCGTACCGGCGCCGCGCATCAACGACGTGGTGCGCGGCAGGCGCGCCGTCTCGGCAGACACGGCGCTGCGGCTCGAACGCTACTTCGGCGCCAGCGCGCAGTTCTGGCTCAACCTGCAAATCGCTTACGACCTGCGCGTCGCCACCGCCGCCGCCGGCGAACAGATCGAACGTGAAATCGAACCCATGCCGAAGGCGGACCGCCCGAAAATGCCCAAGGTGTCGAGCGAACACGCCCGGGCCGCGGCGCTTGCGGCGAGCGTAAGCGGCAAACTTACGGCCGGCAAAGCGCGCCGCAAAACCTGATTTTCGCCACGCGTCGGTATGCCCGGCGGCATTGCCGCACACGGTTCGCGCGCAAAAGCACGGAGCGGACACAACGAACGGTTAAAATCGGAATATTCCTCAAGCCTTCCCGGAGTACAGCAATGGCTTTGCAACGTCGTACCACTCTCACGAAGTACCTGATCGAGCAGCAGCGCGAGACCAACAACCTGCCGGCCGATCTGCGCCTTTTGATCGAAGTCGTCGCGCGTGCGTGCAAGGCGATCAGCTATCACGTCAGCAAGGGCGCGCTGGGCGATGCGCTTGGCACGGCGGGCAGCGAGAACGTTCAAGGCGAAGTGCAGAAGAAGCTCGACATCCTGTCGAACGAAATCCTGCTCGAAGCGAATGAATGGGGCGGCAACCTCGCGGGCATGGCGTCCGAGGAAATGGAACAGTTCTTCCCGATCCCGGCGAACTATCCGAAGGGCGAATACCTTCTCGTGTTCGATCCGCTCGACGGCTCGTCGAACATCGACGTCAATGTTTCGATCGGCACCATCTTCTCCGTGTTGCGCTGCCCGGACGGCCAGCAGCCTACGGAACAGTCGTTCCTGCAACCGGGCACGCAGCAGGTCGCCGCGGGTTATGCGGTGTATGGTCCGCAAACCGTGCTGGTGCTGACCACGGGCAACGGCGTGAACTGCTTCACGCTCGACCGTGAGCTCGGGTCGTGGGTGCTCACGCAAAGCGACATGCGCATTCCGGTCGAAACGCGTGAATATGCGATCAACGCTTCGAACGAGCGTCACTGGTATCCGCCGGTCGAGCAATACATCGGCGAGTTGAAGGCCGGCAAGGACGGCTCGCGCCAAAGCGACTTCAACATGCGCTGGATCGCGTCGATGGTGGCGGACGTGCACCGCATCCTGAACCGCGGCGGCATCTTCATGTATCCGGCCGACAAGCGCACGCCGGACAAGCCAGGCAAACTCCGCCTGATGTACGAGGCGAATCCGATGGCGTTCATCGTCGAGCAGGCAGGCGGCGCTGCGACCAATGGCGAGAAACGTATTCTGGACATCCAGCCGAAGAGCCTGCATGAGCGCGTGGCCGTATTCCTCGGCTCGAAGAACGAAGTGGACCGGGTCACCCGCTACCATCTCGAAGCAAAAAAGTAAGTTCAGGGGCTTGCCAAACTCCTAAAGAAGTCCATATAATCTCGTTTCTCCTGATGCCGGAATAGCTCAGACGGTAGAGCAGCGCATTCGTAATGCGAAGGTCGGGGGTTCGATTCCTCTTTCCGGCACCAACAAGATTCAAGCAAAAAGCCCAGTCCTCGTGACTGGGCTTTTTGTTTTCCAAGCCTGCTTTCCCGCCTCTGCGCGCACTACAGCGAAAGCACACCGCACCGCCGTCTCATCCTCAAAACCCCGGCCGGTCGAACTGCGCCGTCACGAAAAGATTACGCGCCACGATCGAGTCTTCCACACGCGCCGGCTCCGCCCGCTGAGGGCCGTAAGCCGCGACCGCTTCCTGCGGCGCCGAAGAAAACCACAAAATCCGGCCGGCGCACTCGATTCCGACCTGACGACCTTTCCAGTACACAGCGTTTTCCATGGCGAAACTCTCCGAAGGGCGAAGACTGCCATCTTCCGCGCTGGCGGCGGCGCGTCCGTTATCCACCGCACCCTGCATCTCAGATAGCTGTAATGGGATGGTCACCCCCGCCTCTCAGCGAGTAGGCTGGAGATAATTTCCACCGGAGGCAACTTCCATGCAAAACGTCACGTTGGTTGGGATTGATCTGGGCAAGCACTCCTTTCACTTGCATGGGCAGGACAAAGCCGGCAAAGCCGTGTTTCGCAGGAAGTTCTCACGTAAGCAGTTGGTGGAGTTCTTCGCCACTTTCCACGCCTGCACCGTGGTGATGGAGGCATGCGCTGGCGCTCACTGGATGGCACGCAAGCTCAGTCAATTTGGACACACCGTCAAGCTGATCTCACCGCAATTCGTACGCCCGTTCGTCAAGAGCAACAAGAATGACTTCGTTGATGCGGAGGCCATCTGCGAGGCCGCTGCGCGACCTTCAATGCGGTTCGTGAGTCCGAAAACTGAATCGCAGCAAACGCTTGCAGCATTGCACCGCGTTCGCCAAGCCTTGGTACGTGACCGAGTACGCACTACCAATCAGATGCACGGATTCCTGCTCGAATTCGGGATAAGCTTGCCCGTTGGCCACGCCGTTGTGAAGCGCCTCTCCGTCGTACTGGCTGAACATCCGTTACCGCCGCGCCTCGTGGCGATTCTCGAACGCCTGCACGCGCACTTCAAATATCTTACCCAGCAGATCGGCGATATCGAGAAAGAGCTCGATCGGCAACTAGCCGAAGATCCGGTTGGGCAACGCCTGCTGACGATTCCAGGAGTTGGCCCGATCACCGCTAGTCTGCTTGCGTCAGAACTCGGCGACGGAAAGCAGTACCGATGCGGCCGAGACTTCGCCGCCGCAGTAGGCCTGGTGCCCAAGCAATACAGTACAGGCGGTAGAGCGAACCTGCTCGGGATCTCCAAGCGAGGTGACAAGAATATCCGCCACCTGCTGGTTCAGTGTGCCCGAGCGTTTATGCTTCGGCTCGACAGGCAGTCCGGACGCGTGGGCGATTGGGTCCGGGCAATGCTTACGCGGCGACATTCCAGCGTAGTTGCGTGCGCGCTGGCGAGCAAGCTTGCACGCATTGCATGGGCGATTGCAAACGCGAACACCGTTTTCGAGCGGCTGGCGTCCGTTCCGGCCTCGTGACGGACTATTGCAGATAGTTTGATGAAGTATCAACCCACCTGGTTTTGCGACTGCTGACAATTGATGACGTGAACGGCTAAACGGCCCGGCGGAAACCCTGAAAGGTTAACGAGCTTCCTAAAGCTGCAGCTGTTATTAGGACCGCCAGGCGCGATTCTCATCGTGGCGCGAGGAGAATTCCTCACATTGACGCCGGATAGATTTGTGCAAGCCACCCACCCATTAACATCAGTGTTGCAAAAATGGGGGTGACCATAGATTATCCATGATAGGCGGTGGATCCTGCTTAACGTAACGCGTGCGCCGCCCTTACCGTTCACTGGCATCATCACCAATTCGTCGGGCATGTTCCGTGCAATCTCTCAAGCGTTCGCCCGCCCCAGCATGCCTCGCTCATCCGCTATTCATCGAAATGGACGCCATTCGCAACAAGCCTCGCCCGGCACCGCCCGCTTCCGGCTCAACCACATTCACTGGTTTCGTGCGCGTGCGCGGCGCTCGGGAACACAACCTGAAAAACGTCGACGTGCAAATTCCGCGTGACGCGCTGGTCGTGTTCACCGGCGTGTCCGGTTCGGGCAAATCGTCGCTAGCGTTCGGCACGCTTTACGCCGAGGCGCAGCGGCGCTATTTCGAATCGGTCGCGCCGTATGCGCGGCGCCTGATCGAGCAGGTCGGCGTGCCTGAAGTCGACGCCATCGAGGGCCTGCCGCCCGCAGTTGCGTTGCAGCAGCAGCGCGGCACGCCGAGCGCACGCTCGTCGGTGGGCAGCGTGACCACGCTGTCGAGCCTCGTGCGCATGCTGTATTCGCGCACTGGCGACTATCCGCCGAAGCAACCCATGCTGTTCGCCGAAGACTTCTCGCCGAACACGGTGCAGGGCGCCTGTCCGACTTGCCATGGACTTGGCCGCGTGTACGAAGTCACCGAAAAGTCGATGGTGCCCGACGACTCGCTGACCATTCGCGAGCGCGCGATTGCCGCGTGGCCGCCCGCATGGCATGGACAAAATCTGCGCGACATTCTGGTGACACTCGGCTACGACGTCGATACACCGTGGCGCGACTTGCCGAAGAAGGACCGCGACTGGATCCTCTTCACCGACGAACAGCCCACCGTGCCCGTCTACGCCGGCCTTACTCCCAAGGAAACCCGCGCCGCGCTCAAACGCAAAGACGAGCCGAGCTATCAGGGCACTTTCACCGGCGCGCGCCGCTACGTGCTGCACACGTTCGCGAACACCCAAAGCGCCCTGATGAAAAAGCGCGTGTCGCAGTTCATGGTCGGCAGCGTGTGCCCGACCTGCCATGGCAAGCGGCTCAAGAAAGAAGCGCTGTCGGTGAAGTTCGCCGGACTCGATATCGGCGAATTCTCACTATTGCCGCTCGCGCGGCTCGCCGCGATGCTCGAACCGATCGCGCGCGGCGAATGGCCGGAACCGGACGCCGCGAACGCTGGCAACAGCGCGAGCAAAACCACCGGTAAAGGCAGCGTGCTCAGCAAGAGCGCCATGCGCGATGCCGTCGATAAGCGGGTCGCGGCAGGCGGTTCCGCGCACAAAGCCTCGCCCGACGTACGACGCACGCCGAACCTGTCGGAGGAGAAGCGCGTCGCTGCCCAGCGCATCGCGGCCGAACTGCTCGAACGCCTGACGACGCTGGTCGATCTGGGCCTCGGTTACCTCGCGCTGGAGCGCAGCACGCCCACGCTGTCTTCCGGCGAATTGCAGCGCTTGCGACTCGCCACGCAGTTGTCGTCGCAATTGTTCGGCGTCGTGTACGTGCTCGACGAGCCATCGGCAGGTCTGCATCCCGCCGATGGCGAAGCGCTCTTCAGCGCGCTGCAGGGATTGAAGGCGGCGGGCAATTCGCTGTTCGTCGTAGAACACGATTTGCAGATGATGCGGCGCGCCGACTGGCTGGTCGACGTCGGCCCGGCGGCCGGCGAAGCCGGCGGCCATGTGGTGTACAGCGGCCCGCCCGCCGGACTCGCGCAGGTCGAAGCGTCGCAAACGCGTCGTCATCTGTTCGCGCCGCCTGCGCCGGTGGAACGCAGCCCGCGCGAACCCGGCGGCTGGCTGCGGCTCGCCGGCATCACGCGCAACAATCTGCATGGACTGGACGCCGCGTTTCCGCTCGGCTGCCTGACGGCCGTTACGGGCGTGTCGGGCTCGGGCAAATCGAGTCTCGTCAGCCAGGCACTGCCCGAGCTGGTCGCAAGCCGCCTTGGACGCGTCTTCGACAATCCGGACGACGACGAGCAAGACCCGCTGCTCGCCGCGACCAACGTGCCAACCGGCGGCCATATCGCCGAAGGCATGGATGCGGTACGGCGGCTCGTGCGCGTCGACCAGAAACCGATCGGCCGCACGCCGCGCTCCAACCTCGCCACCTACACTGGCCTGTTCGACCACGTGCGCAAGCTGTTCGCCGACACGCCGCTCGCCCGCAAGCGCCGCTACAGCGCGGGGCGCTTTTCGTTCAACGTCGCGCAAGGCCGTTGCCCGACTTGCGAAGGCGAAGGCTTTGTCAGCGTCGAACTGCTTTTTCTGCCGAGCGTCTATGCGCCTTGCTCGACGTGTCACGGCACGCGCTACAACACGCAGACGCTCGAAATCACATGGCGCGATAAAAACATCGCCGAGGTGCTCGGCCTGACCGTCGACGCCGCCTGCGACTTCTTCGCCGACGAAGGCAGCGTGATGCGCGCGTTAAACGTGCTGCGCGACATCGGCCTCGGCTATCTGCGGCTTGGCCAGCCGGCCACCGAATTGTCCGGCGGCGAAGCGCAGCGCATCAAACTCGCCACCGAACTGCAACGCGCGCAACGCGGCGACACGCTGTACATCCTCGATGAACCGACCACCGGCCTGCATCCCGCCGACGTCGACCGGCTCATGGTCCAGTTGCAGGGACTCGTGGATGCGGGCAATACGGTGGTGGTCGTCGAGCACGACATGCGGGTCGCCGCGCAGAGCGACTGGGTCATCGACGTCGGCCCGGGCGCCGGCGACGCCGGCGGCAAGATCGTGGCGAGCGGCACACCGGCCCAGGTCGTGCAGGTCAAAGAAAGCCGCACAGCCGACTATCTGCGGCAGCAACTCGTAGCGTGATTGCAAAGGAAGCGTGCGCGCTAGCCAGCGCCGCGCTTTTCGTTCAGCCAAGTTCAAGTCGACTTCACCGGCAAACCAGCCGCCTACCCGGTGCCGGTGAAAACTCCCACGCCTAACGCACATGAAAAGCGAACGACAAAAGCCCACCATTCGCACTGCGCCGTTGGGCCGATTTATTCACGCACAAATCAAGAGAAGTGTTTTTCTCGTCAACGAAACCCGCAAACCGATCGTTTACGAAACAATGAGGGCTGAATGTGCCCGGACTGAAGCGCTCGGCAATTAACGAACGTTCGGCCCATTAAGAAGAAAATCCTGCCGATGCGGCAGCGCACAAAATCCGCGACTACTGGCTGATATAACTCAGTAGAAAGTGAGTGCCGCACAAAAACCGCGGCTGTGCGCTCAATCGCCCGTGGGACAAGGCTGGGAAGGACGTCGAAGAATTAGCGGACTGGTCTGACCGGCAACGAACTAATCGGTGCATCAACAATGAACCGATAAATTCTATTCAAACATTCCGTTCCATTGTTGGCCTGTGCCGTTAAAGCAACAAACAAGATGTGACCCGCATCAGGTTCTAGTGCAAAACGGGGACCGAGGCAGATAATCGGTTTGTAAAGGAGAAAGATCATGGATGCCAAACCACCGAAAGTTCCGACCCCGGATAAAGTCTTTTGCCCGGATCCGGAACCCGCTGGCGTCGAGTTTCTGGGTGCAGAACTGCCTGAGCACGTTCGCGCCTTTTTCGACGAACAACGCAAGTCGTGCGATTCGAAGTAACTGTGCAGTTGCGCGATGCAGCATCGGAATCCGCGCGCTCGGCGCGCGGAGAATGCTTGCACGCGTCCAGTTTCTCGTGTTTTGCCCGATATCGTGACGCGGGGTAAATCCGCCTGATTGGCACGAGCCTGGTCGAGCGGCTCGCGCATGCTTTTTGCTCGCCTTCTGGATGCCAGGCGGAAGTATTGTCGGCATTGCCGGCGCCGTTTGCTTTCGGCGCCGTTAGCTTTGCACGAAAACGAAGAGACGCCGCACGAGCGGCGCATCGTCTATTCTTCTGGTTTTCCTCCGCGGCCGTTCGGCCACTGCCATCCTCCATGAATCGTTCGTACCGCTTCGGCGCGTCATGCGCGCTCGCGTTCTTCGCTACCCTCGCATCCACGCCAGTTCCCGCTCTCGCGGATGGCGACGACACTGCGCTCACCAATCTGATTGCGCTCGCTTCGCAGCGTCTCGCGCTCGCGGAACCGGTGGCGCGCTGGAAGTGGGCGAATCACCAGGACATCACCGACACGCCGCGCGAGAAAGCGCTCCTCGCCGATGTCGAAAAACGCGCCGTCGCGGCAAACGTCGACCCTACATTCGCCCGCGCCTTCTTTCAGGATCAGATCGACGCCAGCAAGGAGGTGCAAAACGCCCTGTTCGCGTCGTGGCGCAGCACGCAAGCGCCGCAAGGCCCCGCGCCCGATCTGGCGAGCAGCACGAGACCGCAGTTGGACCGGCTGACACAATCGCTCGTGGCCGGCCTTGCACGCGTGCAACCGCTGCGTGCTGCTCCGGATTGTCCGTCGCGCGTTGCGCAATCGCTAGCCAACTGGAAGTCGCTGACGCGCTACGATTCGCTTCGTTCGAGCGCCTTGACTCGCGCCCTTGGTCACGTGTGTGAAACGGGCGGAGTGGGCGCGACGGGCTAATGGGTGGCGGCGTGGAGCGCGCAGCCTGAAGCTTGACAGTCTGGCGCAGCGGCCGCGTGTACTTGTCCGTCCTGAACGGCGGGAGATCTATAGGCTGGAAACCAAGCGAGGTACAACGAAGCCGCCAAATTCCCAACCGGCTGACTCCGTCAAGCTACATTCGCCACGGGCGTCACGCTCGATACGCCCAGCGGCATCACACGCAAGCCGCGGGCAAGATGGCTTTGCAAAATGCGGTACGTTGACAGTTCAAATGCTCCCTCAGCGTTCGACGCATGCAATTCGGCGGCCTCCGCGAGCGACGCCGCATGGCCCACATAGCGCCAACGGTCGACGACATGAAACGCGCGCGCCTGCGACGCTTCCTCCCGCTCCTCGAAGACGATCGGCCCCTCGAACGGCCAGGGCGCATCCGCCGGATCGCTCTTTGCGACACGCGGCACCCTGTTATGGCCGGGGCGCAACTTCGCGATCCATTGCGCCTCGGCCAGCATGGCGCCCAATTCGCCGCCGGTTGCCCGCCACTCGACCCGCCGCACCTGTTGCGCAAGCCGGATATCTTTGGACGAGCGCCGCTCGCCGGTCAGGTGTGAACGCAGTCGCTGACGCACGCGCACACTTCGTCCGACATACAGCGGCATGTCCTGGTCTCCGTAGAATGCATACACGCCACAACCTGCAGGCGCGGTGTCGAGCAGATCTTCCGTGATGTCGCCGGCAAGCCGATACCGCCGCGTGCTGCGCTCGATCTGGGCGCGCAGTACGTCGAGCGGCACGAGGCCGTGCAGACGCTGCCAGAATTGCCAGATCAGATCGGCGTCGGCGAGTGCGCGGTGACGATCAGACGGCACGAGCGTGTGGCGTTCGACCAGAGCGTCGAGACCGTGGCGTTTCTCGGCCGGGAACAATGCGCGCGACAAACGCACGGTGCACAGCACATCGGGATCGAACGCCAACCCCACCCGGCGAAACTCGCCGCGCAGAAAACCACGGTCGAAACTGGCGTTATGCGCGACGAACAGTTTGCCGTTCAGACGCTCAAAAAGAGCGGGGGCGATAGCCTCGAAAGTCGGCGCTCCCCGCACCATCGCATTCGTGATGCCGGTGAGCTGCTGGATAAACGAGGGAATCGGTTGTTGAGGGTCGACCAGACTGCTCCAGCGCGACACGCCGGCAGGTCCGACTTCGACCACGCCGACCTCGGTGATGCGATGCTCGGCAGTCGAGCCGCCAGTAGTTTCAAGGTCGACGAATACGATCGGACCATTCAGGGCCGGTTCCGGCAAAAACTGTTCAGACATGGAAAAGGATACTTTGGACGCGTGGCTTTGCGGCAAGTATGCACCAGTTGGCCCCGGTGGACCCGGACGGCATCGTATTACGTTTGCCCCGCGAGGCGCGAACACACTGTTTTCGCGCGGGCGAGCGGCGGCACTAAAACGATCACTCGTTATGTTTCTTCGCGGCGAACTTCCAGGAACTGCGCCGAAGGTATTGGGTGATTCTCTGTGCCATTCAAATCATTCCGCACCAGATAGTCAAATCAGTCTTCCGCGGAAAGACAACAAACGACATAAAAAACCCTCGCGTTTTGCGAGGGCCTGCGCGCACTGCGCTGTTAGGCGAAACATGGACCAGCAGAGCCGGTTATTACAGCGGCTGGATGTTCGCTGCCTGCTTGCCCTTCGGGCCCGCCTTGACGTCGAACGAGACGCGCTGGTTTTCTTTCAGCGATTTGAAACCGTCAGCGCGAATCTCCGAAAAGTGCGCGAAGAGATCTTCGCCGCCCGAATCCGACGTGATGAAGCCAAAGCCCTTAGCATCGTTGAACCATTTGACGATACCCGTTTCCATTTTCCAGTTTCCCTCGATGATTTTTTAAAATCGGGCATTGCACTCATGCCGAATATCACCTGCCCATGCGACAGGATCTGTCGGGCGATAATCGGAATTGCCGTTATACGGGGAACGACGAAATTCCGTCAAGCGAAATTTTCATATACGTTTATCGCGCTACCCGATAAAGCTGCCTCATTTTAATAAAATCCCTCATTACATTATTCAGTAAAAACCGAATAACTACACGTCATTATTACTTGTCCGGTTGCGAAGCATGCTCTAAAACGGGAAAAACTTTCGTGGTATGCGGGTGGTGTAACAATCCATGTTATCAGTAAGTGTTTGTCCGACTTGCTGCATGGCATTCACGACGGGATGATTGAGAGCAGTAGTCAGTAGTAACGCGCTTTAGGAGATTGCCATGCTGTTCAACGAAATTCGTCGTCTCGTGACCTGGCTGACCCACTCGCACGCGAACACACCTTCCGGCGCATCCGCGCCGCTCGCCGAAACTCCGTCCGCATTCGAATTCGATCCCATGTGGCACGGCGATCATTGGCAGAACCTCCTGTCGTCGCCCATGGACGCGCGCCGGTATGTCATGGAGGACTGGAGCGTCTCCACCACGGACAACTGGAACGAACAGGACGGTACGGCGCCGGCACACTGATCGCATTCGCCAATTAGCGAGTGCGGCGGGCGGACGAAAAAAAAGCGAGACTGGGAAGTCGCGCCGACAAAGGTTTGGAGATCTTTCTCGTCAACGAAAAAGTCTGCTTCGGAAAGCAGAACTTTCAGTATAGCGTTTCAGCCCATTTCGATTATTCACACAAATAACAATCATCTATTTCGATAACAACAATAATCTTATTTTTACGAATTATTGCGTTGTTTTTTTGCATCGATTACTGTCGCAAATCAGCAACGCAAGTTCATCCCCACGCAATTTCCATCCCTTCGAAAACGTCGGAAGCCTTTGTTTATAAGGCTTAAACTGCATTCGCATATCGTTTCCGAACGCGTAATACTTTATTGCGCAAATCGGAACGTCCAATTCGCGAAGTGTCTCTCTACACTCTGCCTAACCGGAAACCGGCGCGATTTGGTTCACCGCGCTTCTCACTCGGATTACGCCTCTCGCAGCGCCCGCGTGAAGGTCTCCTTAAGCCTGGGTTCATGCCCACTCTCGCTCTCGGAGTTACAAAATGAAAAAGACACTCATGGTCGCGGCCCTCACGGGGGTTTTCGCAACGGCTGCTCACGCCCAAAGCAGCGTCACGCTGTATGGCTTGATCGACGCCGGCATCACCTATACGAACAACCAGCACGGTCACAGCAACTGGCAGGAAACGAGCGGCTCGGTGAACGGCAGCCGCTGGGGCCTGCGCGGTTCCGAAGATCTTGGCGGTGGTCTGAAGGCCATTTTCACGTTGGAAAACGGCTTCGGCATTAATGACGGCACGCTCAAGCAAGGTGGCCGTGAATTCGGTCGTCAAGCGTTCGTGGGCCTGACGAGCGATCAGTTCGGCTCCGTCACCCTGGGCCGTCAATATGACAGCATGGTCGACTACGTCGGCCCGCTGGCACTGACCGGTACGCAATACGGCGGCACGCAGTTCGCACACCCGTTCGACAATGACAACCTGAACAACTCGTTCCGCGTCAACAACTCGGTCAAGTACCAAAGCGTGAACTACGGCGGCTTCAAGTTCGGCGCGTTGTACGGCTTCTCGAACCAGGCCGATGGCTTCGCGAACAACCGCGCTTACAGCGCGGGCGCGTCGTACAACTGGGGCGGCCTGAACCTTGCCGCTGCTTACCTGCAACTGAACAGTAACGGCGCGACCAGCGCGGCTGCGGCGTTCAACTCGGGTGGCGCGGTGTCGAGCGACAACACGTTCTTCGCGGGTCGTCAGCAAACGTGGGGCGCGGGTGCGAACTACTCGTTCGGCCCGGCAACGGTCGGCCTGTTGTACTCGCAAACCAACCTGTCGAGCCTCGCCGGTATCGGCGCTAGCGCATCCGGTCAAACGGGCGGTATCGGCTTCGCTAACAACAGCGCTCACTTCCAGAACTTCGAAGCGAACGCTCGTTACGCGCTGACGCCGGCGGTCAGCATTGCCGGTTCGTACACGTACACCCGCGCAAGCCTGGCTGGCACGCGCCCGCACTGGAACCAGTTCAACCTGCAAACCGCGTACGCGCTGTCCAAGCGTACCGACGTGTATCTGCAAGGCGAGTACCAGCAAGTCAACGAAAACGCTATCGTCGATGCCGACATCAACGGTCTGGCCGCTTCGAGCAACAACAAGCAAATTGCTGTGACCGCAGGTTTGCGTCACCGCTTCTAAAGCTGCGTAGCGTAGCCGCAGTGTCGAAGGCGCCGGTCGCGGCGCCTTTTTTTATGCCGCGTCGCCCGCGGTTCCTGGTGAGAACACGATAGACCGCGCATTGGAGCCCGGCCTAACCGCCGGCATCTGGCGGAGGATATTTGACGTCCAGTATGTCGATCGGCTGCGGGCCGGCAGGGGTATACAACGTCACCGCATCGCCGATCTTTGCCTTGAGCAGCGCTCGCGCAATCGGCGAAATCCAGCTCACGTGGCCGATATCGAGATCGACTTCGTCGACACCGACAATCGTCACCGTGTGCACCTCGCCATCTTCGGTCGCGTACTCGACAGCCGCGCCGAAGAACACCTGGTCGACGTTCTCCTGCTTACTGCTGTCGACGATTTCAGCAAGATCGAGGCGCTTGGTGAGAAAACGGATGCGTCGGTCGATCTCGCGCAAGCGGCGTTTGCCGTAGATGTAATCGCCATTTTCGGAGCGATCGCCGTTTGAGGCGGCCCACGAGACCAGCTTAACCACTTCCGGCCGCGCGACGTCGATCAGATGCAGCAGTTCGTCGCGCATGCGCCGGTAGCCGGCGGGCGTGATGTAGTTTTTCGTACCAGCGGGAACGTCCGGCTGGGCGACGTCGAGATCGTCGTCATTCTCTTCGCTCGACTCTTTGACAAAGGCCTTGTTCATGATGGTCCGGTAACTGCAGCAAGCGACTGCCTATCAAGGGTACACGATCACGACTATGAGACAAATCGCAGTTACATGCTTCCCTTTTTCAAAACCTTTGCTATAATCTCGTTTCTGCGTGCGGCTGTAGCTCAGTTGGATAGAGTACTTGGCTACGAACCAAGGGGTCGTGGGTTCGAATCCTGCCAGCCGCACCACTTATTCGAGGGCCTTCCTCCTGGAAGGCCCTTACGTTTTACCCAGTTTCAGTGCAGTAAATAAGCGTCACCCGTTTAGCGTGCGGCTGTAGCTCAGTTGGATAGAGTACTTGGCTACGAACCAAGGGGTCGTGGGTTCGAATCCTGCCAGCCGCACCACCTATAGAGGGCCTTCCGATCGGAAGGCCCTTTGTTTTTGCCGCTCAGCTCTTTGTCCCTCAGCCTTTTTTCCCCGCAGCACCGCCCTCGCAGCTTCCCGCCGCGGCGCAGCATGCGCCATTAGCGTGGCGGCGACTGAATATCCCCGATCTGCCCGTCCGGGCTGGGGGCATCCCCAAACGAATGTCCCGCCACGTGATCGCCGGCGATTTCCCGCTCGCCGATCGGCTGCGCCCGGCCGCCGGTCAGCGCCTGCGCCTCGTGCAGCACATCGCCGACGGTATCGCCGAAACGGCTTTCGACGAACGCCCGCAAGAGCGCGACCCGCAACGAGTCGCCCCGCCCTTCCACCGTGCGGTGCCCGCCTTCGAATTCCGCGATGCAGTGAGCCGCGCCGCGGTGGGTTCTCTCGCGCACCTCGAGCCGCTGCGCGCGCTCCAGTACCGCCGCCGCCGCCTCCCACGACGTGGACGGCGTGAAACGGCCGTCCCACGGACGCCCGCGGTCATTGCCGCGAATCGACACGGTTTCGCCGCTATCGGTAAAGTGGATTTCGCGCACGAAGTCGTGCAGGCTGCGGGCGACCCAATAATCGAGCGCCAGTCCGGTGAGGTCAGCTACATTCACAAGCGTTCTCCCTGAGTTTCGGGTGAGACTCGCGCGTAGCCGGTGCGTTCAGATTCGAACGAAGAGATTGGACGCGCCCCGAGGTCGACTCAGGGCAACTGCCGCCGATCAGTAATCCGCCCGCTCGCGGTCGATCCGCATCCCGCCGTCGTGACGGTGATGCCCTTCTTCGCTTGGTCGCTCCCGTGCAATGCGCATGACGTCCGGGTTTGTCCGCACCCGGCGCATGACATTGGCCAGATGAACGCGATCGCTGACCTGGATCACGAAGCGCAATACGGTGGATTCCTGCGACAGATCCTCGTCCATTGCAATGTGGACGATGTTGGCGTCCGCCGACGTGATATCCGCCGCCACGCGGGCAAATACACCCTTGGTGTTCTTGACCAGCACTTTCACGGCGACGTCGAACAGACGGCCCGGTTGCGGCGCCCATGCAACGTCGATCCAGCGGCCCGGATCGCGCCGGTGGATACGCTGCGCGACACGGCAATCCGTAGTGTGGATCGCCATGCCGAGGCCAATGCCGATATAGCCCATGATGTCGTCGCCCGGAATCGGACGGCAGCACGCGGACAGCTGCACCGACATCCCCTCGGTCCCGGTGATGACGACCGGCGGCGCATGCGGGGCATTGCTGTCGGAGCGCGAGCCGTCGTCGTCGGCGTCGCGGCCGCTCATCAGCACTTCGATGCGCTTGGCCATGACCGCTGCGACGCGCCGGCCGAGACCGATGTCCGCGAAAATTTCCTGACGGTTCTTGTTGCCGGTCCACTGCACGAGCTTTTCCCACGCTTCCGGCGTGACATCCGAAAGCGCCAGCCCATAGCCCTTCAGCGACTGATCGACCAGACGCTCGCCGAGCTGAACGGATTCGTTCAGCCGCATAGTCTTCAGGTAATGGCGGATCGCCGAGCGCGCCTTGCCGGTGCGCACAAAACCGAGCCATGCCGGATTCGGCTTCGAATAAGGGGCGGTGATAACTTCGACGATATCGCCGCTCTTCAACTCGGTGCGCAGCGGCAGCAGTTCATTGTTGATCTTCACCGCGACGCATTGGTTGCCCAAGTCGCTGTGGATCGAATACGCGAAGTCGAGCGCCGTGGCGCCGCGCGGCAGCGCCATGATCTTCGACTTCGGCGTGAATACGTAGACCGCGTCCGGGAACAGATCGATCTTGACGTGCTCGAGAAATTCGCTCGAATCGCCCGCTTCGCTTTGAATGTCGAGCAGCGACTTGAGCCATTGATGCGCGCGCTTCTGCACATCGTTCAGATCCGCCCCGCCGTTCTTGTACAGCCAGTGCGCGGCCACGCCCGCTTCGGCGATTTCGTGCATCTTGCGCGTGCGCACCTGAAACTCGATCGGCGCACCGAACGGGCCGACCAGCGTGGTGTGCAGCGACTGATAGCCGTTCACCTTCGGGATCGCGATGTAATCCTTGAACTTGCCGGGCACGGGCTTGTACAGCGCATGCAACGCGCCGATGCAGGTGTAGCACTCCAGCGCGCTATCCACGACGACACGGAAGCCGTACACGTCGAGCACCTGCGAAAACGACAACTGCTTGTCGCGCATCTTCTTGTAGATACTGAAGATGGTTTTCTCGCGACCGGTGACTTCGGCGTCGAGCTTCGCATCGGCAATGGCGCGCTGCACCGACTCGAGAATCTTGCCGACCACTTCACGCCGGTTGCCGCGCGCCGCCTTGACGGCTTTTTCGAGCGTGGCGTACCGATGCGGATTGAAGTTCGCGAAGCTCAGGTCCTGCAGCTCGCGATAGGTATTGTTCAGGCCGAGCCGGTGAGCGATCGGCGCGTAGATATCCAGCGTTTCGCGCGCCACGCGGCGGCGCTTCTCCGGCGGCACCGCGCCCAGCGTGCGCATGTTGTGCAGCCGGTCGGCGAGCTTCACCAGGATCACGCGGACGTCGCGCGCCATGGCGAGCAGCATCTTGCGGAAGTTTTCCGCCTGCGCCTCTTCGCGATTGCGAAACTCCATCTTGTCCAGCTTGGACAACCCATCGACCAGTTCCGCGACCTTCGCGCCGAAACGCTCGGCGAGTTCGGCCTTGGTCACGCCCTGGTCTTCCATCACGTCATGCAGCAGCGCCGCCATGATCGACTGCGCGTCGAGATTCCAGCCGGCGCAGATTTCCGCGACGGCGACCGGATGCGTGATGTACGGCTCGCCGCTCTGGCGGTACTGGCCGAGGTGGGCTTCGTCGCTGAAATGGAAGGCCGCCTTGACGTCCTTGATCTCTTCCGGCTGCAGATAGCCGGACAAGGCGGAGGTCAGCTTGGCAATGGAGACGACGTCATGCCGGCGCGGTTGCTCCGGCGTGGCGGTCGGGCCGAACAGATGGCGAAACGACTGTTCGAGGACCGCGTCGATGTACTTGCGTGCAGACGAGGGTGAGTCGACGTCGTGTTCCGCTTCGGTGGCGGTGGGCGGGGTAGCACTCATGTTCGCCTCCGTAGCGGTTAGGGTTGGACGCCGGTCTGCACGTGGATCAATTACAGGTGTGGCAATGCGCAATCGAAAACGGAACAGTGCGCCTTAAACAGGCACCTTCTTCAGCATTTCGACGCCGACCTGACCCGCCGCGATTTCGCGCAGCGCGACGACCGTGGGCTTGTCGCGGCTTTCGATCTTCGGCGTGTGGCCTTGCGCGAGCTGACGCGCGCGATAGGTTGCGGCAAGCGCGAGTTCGAAACGGTTCGGGATCTGTTTGAGGCAGTCTTCGACGGTAATGCGGGCCATGTTGGGTTCCTTCTCAGTATGTTGCTTATTCTACCTTATGTGCTGGCGTCACCGCCGCGCTCACGCGTGGGGCAGGTGAATGCCGAGCTGCACGAAAAGCTGCGTGTGGCGCGCGTATTGCGAGGCGAAGCGCGAACGCGTCGCCGCCACGAGACATTGCAGTTCGCTGAGCGCGCGATCGAACTTCTCGTTGATCACCACGTACTCCGCTTCCGCCGCGTGCGCCATCTCACTGCCGGCCGCGAGCAGCCGCCGCGTGATCACGTTCGGCTCGTCCTGGCCGCGCTTTTTCAGACGCTCTTCGAGCGCTTCGAGCGAGGGCGGCAAGATGAAGATTTCGACCGCGTTGTGAAACTGCTTTTTCACCTGCTGCGCGCCTTGCCAGTCGATTTCGAGCAGCACGTCATGGCCGCTTTTCATCTGGTCCTCGATCCACACGCGCGAGGTGCCGTAGTAATTGCCATGCACTTCCGCGCTTTCCAGAAACTCACCGGCGTCGTGCCGCCTCATGAAATCGTCGACGGTCGTGAAGTGATAGTGCTCGCCGTCCTGCTCCTTCGGACGCGGCGGGCGCGTCGTGTACGAGATCGACAGACGGATTGCGTCGTCGCCGGCGAGCAGCGCGTTCACGAGCGTCGACTTGCCGGCGCCCGAGGGCGCGACGACCATGAACAGGTTGCCGGGGTAAGCACCGGCGTACGGATTGCGCGGCGTTTCGCGGGTGTGGTGGTCGGTCATTTGTGTGGTGCTCCAGCCTTATTCCAGATTCTGTACTTGCTCGCGCATCTGCTCGATGAGCAGCTTCAGGGTCATCGACGAATCCGCCAGTTCCTTCGCGGCCGCCTTCGAACCGAGCGTGTTCGCTTCGCGGTTGAGTTCCTGCATCATGAAGTCGAGGCGCTTGCCGACCTTGCCGCCCTTCTGGATCACGTGACGCGTTTCGTTCAGGTGAGCCGTGAGGCGCGACAGTTCTTCCGCGATGTCGATACGGATGCCGTACATCGTCACTTCCTGGCGAATCCGTTCGTTGATTTCTTCGCGCGAGACGCTCGTCGCCGCCGTATCCGGCGCGGCGATGCCCAGCGCTTCCTGCAAGCGTTCGACAATCTTCTGCTGATGCTTGGCGATCAGTTCCGGCACGAGCGGCGTGATCTTCGTGACGATCGCTTCCATTTCGGTGACGTTGGCGAGCAGCATGGTCGCCAGTTGCGCGCCTTCGCGGGCGCGCACGTCGATCAGGTCGGTGATGGCCTGCTTGCCGCAGGCGAGCACGGCGTCGCGCAGCACTTCGGGCGCCACGCCGGTTTCGGCCAGAATGCCAGGCCAGCGCAAAATTTCGCCGGTGCGCAGGCGCCCTGCTTCCGGAAACGTGGAGAGCACCGTGCGTTCGAGCAGCGCGAGTTGCGCAAGCGCGTCGCGATTGATCGATCCCGCGTTGGCGGACTGTTCGCTGCGTTGCAGATTGATACGGATATCGACCTTGCCGCGCGACAGCTTGTTCATCAACATTTCGCGCAGCGTGGGTTCGCACACGCGCACGTCTTCCGGCATACGGAAGTTCAGGTCGAGAAAGCGCGAGTTCACGGTGCGCAGTTCGACCGATACGCTCACGCCGCCTGTGCCCGAGGCCGGGACGAGTTCGCGCGTGGCGCTCGCATAGCCAGTCATGCTGTAGATCATCGTATTTCTCGCGATTGTGGCCATGCGTTCGACGATGGCCGGAGAGTCGAATCGCCCGGCGTGTACGAGACGCGGGGCGGGGAAACGCCATTATCCCATTTTTGGCGATGAGCCCCTTGGAGAGCCAAGGCACATGCGGGCAGCCGCCTCGCCCGATCGGCTGTAAAATCGCGCTTTCCCTCCTGCTTTTCTTCCTGACCTATTCCAACATGACCAACGACACCCAACGCCCCAGCGGCCGCCAGGCCAATCAGCTGCGCGACGTGCGCATCACGCGCCACTATACGAAGCACGCGGAGGGTTCCGTGCTGGTCGAATTCGGCGATACGAAAGTGATCTGCACGGCGAGCATCGCCGAGAGCGTGCCGTCGTTTCTGCGCGACCGCGGCCAGGGCTGGCTCACTGCCGAATACGGCATGCTGCCGCGCGCCACGCACACCCGCAGCGACCGCGAAGCCGCCCGCGGCAAGCAGACTGGCCGCACCCAGGAAATCCAGCGCCTGATCGGCCGCGCGCTGCGCTCGGTGTTCGATCTCGAGAAGCTCGGCGCGCGCACGCTGCATATCGATTGCGACGTAATCCAGGCCGACGGCGGGACGCGCACGGCCAGCATCACCGGCGCGTTCGTGGCGGCGCATGACGCGGTGGCCAAACTGCTGGCCTCGGGCCGCATCGAAAGCTCGCCGATCACCGACTACGTCGCGGCGATTTCGGTGGGCGTGTACGACGGACTGCCGGTGCTCGACCTCGACTACGATGAAGACTCGCAGTGTGACACCGACATGAACGTGGTGATGACGGGCGCGGGCGGCTTCGTCGAGATTCAGGGCACCGCCGAAGGCGTGCCCTTCTCGCGCGACGAAATGAACGCGCTGCTGGATCTGGCAAGCGACGGCATCAATACGCTGATCGCGAAGCAAAAAGCGGCGCTGGAGCAAAAGGGTGAATGAGGTGAGTCAAAACAATGGCGCAGCCGCATCCGCTTCGCCGTTGAAGAAAGTCGTGCTGGCGTCGAACAACGCGGGCAAGCTGCGCGAGTTTGCGGCGTTGCTCGGCGCGGCCGGCATCGACCTGATTGCGCAAGGCGAGCTGAACGTGCCGGAGGCTGAGGAGCCGCATCCCACGTTCGTCGAAAACGCGCTGGCCAAGGCGCGCCACGCTGCGAAGCTGACCGGCCTGCCCGCGCTCGCCGACGACTCGGGCCTCTGCGTGCGCGCGCTGCGCGGTGCGCCGGGCGTCTATTCGGCGCGCTACGCACAACTCGCCGGCGGCGAAAAGAGCGACGCGGCGAATAATGCCCATCTCATGTCGGCGTTGCGAGGCGAAACCGACAGGCGCGCGTATTACTTCTGTGTGCTGGCTTTGGTGCGTCACGCGGACGATCCCGAGCCGCTGATCGCCGAAGGCCGCTGGCATGGCGAAATGCTGGACGCGCCGCGCGGCGCACATGGTTTCGGCTACGACCCGTACTTCTTTCTGCCCGCGCTGAATGCGAGCGCCGCCGAACTCGAACCGGCGGTGAAGAACGCCAGCAGCCATCGCGCGATTGCGTTGCGGCAACTGCTCGCGCGCCTGACGGAGGAAGCGTGATTCCGATCAAACCCGTGCCTGCCGATATCGGCAACGGCGTCATCAAGGCCTTCACGTCGCCGGGCAGCATCCGGTTGACGTCGCTGCCGCCGCTGGCGCTGTATGTGCATTTTCCGTGGTGCGTGCGCAAGTGTCCGTATTGCGACTTCAACTCGCACGAATGGAAAGGCGATACCTTCCCTGAAAACGAGTATCTCGACGCCTTGCGCGCCGATCTCGAGATGGCGTTGCCGCTCGTCTGGGGACGGCAGGTGCATACGGTGTTCATCGGCGGAGGCACGCCCAGTCTGCTTTCGGCGGCCGGGCTCGATCGGCTGCTATCGGACGTGCGCGCGCTGCTGCCGCTCGACGCCGACGCGGAAATCACGCTCGAAGCCAACCCCGGCACGTTCGAAGCCGACAAATTCGCGCAGTTTCGCGCGAGCGGCGTGAACCGGCTCTCGGTGGGCATTCAGAGTTTCAACGAAGCGCATCTGAAGGCGCTCGGCCGCATTCACGATTCAGCGCAGGCGCGCCATGCCGTCGAAGTGGCCTCGACCACCTTCGACAACTTCAATCTCGACCTGATGTTCGCGTTGCCGGGGCAGACGCTCGCCGAATGCCAGGCCGATGTCGAGACGGCGCTGTCGTTCGCGCCGCCGCATTTGTCGCTCTATCACCTGACGCTCGAACCGAACACGCTGTTCGCAAAGTTCCCGCCCGCGCTGCCCGACGACGATGCATCCGCCGACATGCAGGACTGGATTCATGAGCGCACAACGGCCGCGGGTTACGCGCGTTATGAGGTGTCGGCGTATGCGCAGCCGCACAGGCAGAGCAAGCACAATCTGAATTACTGGCGTTTCGGCGATTATCTCGGCATCGGTGCGGGCGCGCATACCAAGCTGTCGTTTCCGAATCGCGTGCTGCGCCAGGCGCGCTACAAGCATCCCACCACGTTCATCGAGCAGGCGAAGGCCGGTACGGCGGTGCAGGAAGAGCATGAAGTCGGCACGCGCGACCTGCCGTTCGAGTTCATGCTGAACGCGCTGCGACTGGTGGAAGGGTTTCCGGTGCATCGGTTCATCGAGCGCACGGGCATGTCGATGACGTCGATCGAACCGGCTTTGCAGGAAGCCGAACGGCGCAAGCTGATCACGCGCGACCACGAAAAAATTGCGCCGACGCCGCTCGGCCAGGCTTTCCTGAACGATTTGCAGGAGCTGTTTCTGAAAGATCCGCAGTGATTGCGGATCGACGGCATGCCGCAACGAGGTTTTTTCAGGTTACAATTTAGGGCTTGGAGGTGTGGCCGAGTGGTTTAAGGCACCGGTCTTGAAAACCGGCGAAGGAGCAATCTTTCCGTGAGTTCGAATCTCACCGCCTCCGCCAGAACATCAATGAAACGGGCCTTTGGGCCCGTTTTCATTTGTACCGCATCTGCGCGGTCCTGGCTGATCAGCCTTCGTTGCACGAGCGCTGCATGCGCGACAAGCGCCGCCAGAAGGTCTAGACTTCACAAAATCCGATTTGCCATCCAGCCCGCCTTGAGCGGGCTTTCGCACATTCAGCTATCGAAATTGAGGTGCGAAATGGCAGGTACAGCGCGGCGCCGGGCAGACCGGGCGCGAATCATGAAAAATCGGCGCTTCTACTGGTGGGGACGTCGCCTGACTTCCGAGGAACTCGGTAAGGTCGTCGATACACCTACCCCATGCAGTTGCTGGATGTGCGGCAATCCGCGGCGGCGTCTGAAAAAAGACAAGCTCTCCGTATGGGAGAAACGATGGTTTCAGGAGGTTGAGGACGTGTCTTAGCAAACAGAAAATCCGATCCTTGGGATAACCACTGCGAACACGGAAGCCGCAGGGAAAGCCAGATGGCGGTTTGAACCGGGCCTTTCCTATAACGCCACAACGACGCCACAACGCAACTGAAGTTGAACAGTGATGTGACGTGAACTAGCCTTAACGTCTACCCGGAAGCAAGACTGCCGCATCGAGCCTGCGCAAGAGGTCTGAGCCCTCGCAGCGAATGTTCGACCCACGTGGTCCCAGCCCGCGCTCCGGGACGCTGACAAAGGAAATCCATTCGAGTCAGGATGTCCGCAGTGCCGCGCTCCCCTGGATTCCTTCGCGCCGGCACTTCAGCAGGCGAGGTCGTCGCCTTGATGGCGAGATAACGGAGGCAGCATGTCACTGGACAACATCAAGACCATCATCGTCGTGATGATGGAGAATAGGTCGTTCGACCATGTTCTCGGCTACCTGAGCCTCAAGGGAAAGGACGTCAACGGACTCTCGGCCGATCCCGCCTGGCAGCAGAATTTCACGAACTTCTACGACGGCAAGACCTACCCCATCCATGCTCTTTCACCGTCGACCCAACTCATCCCCGACCCTCCGCATGACCGCACGCCGATTTCGACACAAATAAACACCCCCTGCGCGAACGGAGGCTGCCCGGAACTGGGCGGATTCGTCGCGAGCTACGCGACACGAAATCCTCCGCCAGCCGACCTTTCGATGGTAATGGGCTACTACGCCGCCGACGCGCTACCTGTTTTCGATTTCTTCGCCAGGAATTTCATGGTGTGCGATAGCTGGTTTGCGCCGCTTCCCACGGGAACCCAGGCAAATCGCCTGATGGCAATGTCGGGAGAGAGCGCGATTAGCGACAACGTTTCGGGTTTTCTTCCTGAGCAGTCCCTGGTTTATGACTGGCTGACCGCACACGCTGCGAGTTGGTGCGTCTACCAGTCGGGAGGATTTTTCCCGTTCTTCAGCCTGATGCCCAAGTGGCTACCTGAAATCGTGACTTCTCTCGCCTTGCCGCTAAACGGCAACGGAGGCAGGTTCAGGCGATACTCGCGCTTCAAGGCAGACTGGACGAACGGTGCGAACATGCCTCAGGTCATTTTCATCGAGCCGGAATACACCGACGGCCCGCATCTCGCACCGAATGACGATCACTCACCTACCGGCGTCGCCCCAGGGCAAGCGTTCCTTGCGGGCATTTATCAAACCATCTCCGCGTCCAAACGCTGGGATGAGACGCTGATGATTGTCACGTATGACGAGCATGGGGGATTTTTCGATCACGTCAGTCCCCTTGCGATTCCCACCGACGTCGCCGGCTATCAGTTCCAAACCACCGGGCTGCGGGTGCCGGCGTTCCTGATCTCGCCCTATGTGACACCAGGCGGCGTCTATTCCGGCAACCTGGACCATACGTCGATACTTCAGCTTCTCGCGGACAAGTTCAATGCGGGTGGCACGTACTCCGCTCCAGTCAGCGCGCGCACACAGCTTTCGAAACTCAGCTCCGCGCTTTCTGAAGTAAAAACGCCGGGCCCTGCTCCCAAACTGAATCTGCCGACACCAAAGAGCTCGCCTGTCGCGCCGCCCGTCACGCGGCCAGCCGACCTCTCGGCATGTGCCCAAGCCTTTCGCAGCGTCGCGCTGAAGGTTCAACAGGACCATCCGGAGCTGCTGTCTTCGCCGAACTGGGGAGACCTTGCGGGCGTTGTTGCAACCTATAAAGGCGGGTCGTGAAAGAAGCTGGCGCCGTCTATTGCTTGACCACACGGAGAAACCTAGTCCCGTGGATGGCGATGACAGTTTGCCGCAATGCGCGCAACCAATGGCGCCACGCGAGGATTGAATACCGGGATTGAACTGCCACGACATTCAGCGCGTGCAACGATGGCATCGATGGTGACTCGTGCGACCGCGCGTTGCGCCCGTCTCGCGAAGTGCTTCAAGCGACGGTCGCTGACCGGATACCGCGCCCACACCAGCGCAGCGAACCAACCGATAACCGTCCATCCGAGCAGGATGTTCACCATGGTCACCGCGAAGGCATATTCCCGATCTCTGGCGTCCGCAATCATGGATGGAACCAGATAAAGCATCAGCGCACCCAACAAAGCGGCACCTTCAATAAACTTCAGCATTTCGACACCTCGCTACAGCCTTGGCCAGCAAACCACGCTCAAGTTAGTGACGTGAGTACACGCTACCAACCGCCACGTCAGGTTGACGACTGCCCGACGCGAATGTTTGCGCCACCACACCACCATACGAATCACTGACAGAACCGAGCGCATCGTTGCGTTCCACTGCAATGGTTTGCGCGCTCTGGCCTCGTTGTGAAGCAGGAGCCCCGACTGAAGGACGATAGGAAGGCGCCGGCCCGTAGCCGCTGGCGAACGCGGGCGCAGCGATCGCGCCGGTAACTGCGATGAGCAACGCCGCAAGAAGTTTGCTTTTCATGGTGAATCCCCAATCCGGTTTCAAGAGCGCCGCACGCCGGTTAAGACGCGCGCCGCTGACAAGATTGAGTTTAGTTGGGACCTATCTTTTTTCTATGCCGATAGCGTGAAATCACAATTGCTACCAGCCGAACAATGTGGCGCGGGCCTTGGCATGTGGAGCGTGCGGGTATGACCAGGCGGTTAGCCGATTTGCGCAAACGTTTTGTCGATTTCGTCTGCTTGCGGGACCCGTTGCAGGCCCCGCTTTCACGCGCACGGTCGAAAGATTCAGCGACCACGCGGCTTGATATCGCTCATTGCCGATGTTTTGCCGTCACCTAAACCAGCGCGGTCGCCTCGACCTCGATCTTGAAACCGTAATGCAGTTGAGGAACCGGCACGACGGCACGTGCGGGTCGAGCCTCGCCCGCCCACCGCGCGTAGATCTGATTGAAGCTCATCCAGTGCTCGACATCGACGATGTAGACGCGCACCTGCACCAGTTGCGCGATGCTACTGCCCGCGCTTTCGAGCGCAGCTCGCACATTGGCCAACACCTGTTCGGCCTGAACCTCGAACGAAGCCTCGGAGAGCTTGTCGCCTTGCGCGGTGATCGGCAGTTGTCCCGAGACGAACACGAAACCATTCGCGATTGCGACGTGGCTGTAATGACCGCCCGGCTTGGAGAGCGTAGCGGGATTTTCTGTACGCGGAAGATGCGAGTCGTGTTGACTACCAGACATCAAGACCACTCCAGATGTGACGGCGCATGACGCTGCACGCGGCACATTCGCGCGAGAGCATGCCATTACGCCTATGCGATGAAGCGACGACGCGAGAAATCATGCGACGTGCAAGCGCTGGCCGTTTCCGGCACAACACCTCACACGATTGGCACACCTCGATGCGAGAGCCGCTCGACCGCCCACGTCACGCGTTGGGCATCACACGCCGAGCATCTCGAGTTTCTCCCGCGCATCCGCGCAACGGCGATTCAGGTCGCGATGCATCAGTTGGCTGTCGAGCAGCGCCGATACATCAGACAAGCCGTAATCAAAGCGCAAGACGTATTCGATGTCCGTGTAATCGTGATAGGCGCCGCTGTCCGCCAGCTTCTGCGCTTCAGCGAAAGCAGCGTGTTGCCGTTCGCCGTTCATCAAATCTCTGATCGCCATGATTGCCGCTCCGAGGAACAGTGGCTCCATCATAGCAATGCAAATTGAAACGCACGGTCGCGCGCACGCAACACCTGGTGTTTTCCGTAGACGCCGCGCGGTTCGCGCCTCATTGCCCTTTAAACGGCCGCGACAGGCGCCTTGGTTCCATGCCACCTGACAACCAGGATCCGGCCGAGATAACAGAGCAGCCCTGCCACTCCCACCGTGACGCCCATGCCTTTGGGCGAGCCGTCCTGCCAGAGTCCAACCGCGAGACTCGACAAGGCGCCGAGGGCCAACTGGACGGCGCCGAACACGGCGGCCGCGGCGCCTGCATTCACCGGATAGCTGTGCATCAGATCGGTCGTGCAGTTGGCCGACAGAATACCAACCACGCCGACCACGAAGAACAGGCCGAACACGATCGACCACAGACCGCCCCACCCGGTCAGCGATACCAGACAGACAAACAGCGAGGCAATGCAGCTCACGGTTGCGGCGAACGATATGATCGGCAGCGAACCAAGCCGGCCGACGAGTCGCGTATTCATGAAGTTGCCGAACATGATGCCGACGATATTCAGCGCGAACAAAAACCCGTAGTGCTGCGCGGACACATGGAAATACTCGATGTAGACGAACGGTGTCGCCGTGATGTACGCGAACATCGACGCGAACGCCATGCCGCCGCACAGCATGAGCCCCCACGCAACCGGATCGCGCAACAACTTGCCATACGCGCCGAACGATTTCAGCAGCGCCGACTGGGCGCGCTTCTCGCGCGGCCACGTTTCCGGCACCTTGAGAAACGCGGTGACCGCACACACCGTGCCGAACAGCGTCAGCGCGACGAAGACGACACGCCAGCCGCCGAGCAGCAACAACTGCCCGCCGATCAACGGCGCAAGCAACGGCCCGATCGACGTGACGATGGCGAGCATCGAGAGTACGCGGGCGGCATCGGTCGGACCGTGGGCGTCGCGTGCAATGGCTCGGGCCAGCACCGAAGCCGCGCCCGCGCCCAGCGCCTGCACGAAACGGAACGTGACCAGGGAACCGATCGAGAACGACATTGCACAGGCCACGCTGGCCAGCGCATACATGACGATGCCGCCGAGCAGCACCGGCCGGCGGCCATACGTATCCGACAACGGACCGTAGAGCAGCATGCCGATCGAAAAGCCGAACATGAAGCTGGTGAGCGTGGTCTGCGCGGCGCCGGTGCTGATAGCGAATGCCTGCGCGATAGTAGGCAGGCTCGGCAAATACATATCGATCGAAATCGGCCCGCACGCGGCGAGCGCGCCGAGCAACAGAATCAGCCGGCCATCGGGCCGGCTTCTGGTGACGTGAGACATGGGATTCCAGATGAAGCGCCGCGCCGCCATCGGCAGCGCAACAGGTGAAACGGGGACAGCAGCAGCTTGACGGTCTCGATTGTACTCGACGGTTAACCGCCTGCGGCTTCGGGGACGATGGCGACGGTGGGCGCGGGTCGCGTACGGCCACGTCGAGGAAGCCGGTCGGTTACGTCGTTAGGCGGCCACGGGGACTTCTCACGGCGCAGCCCGCCGCACATCGGCCACGCACGGCAGGCGCACCGCCGATCGGCTATGCTGCCGCCTGAACGGCTGCGGCCAAATTCCAAGTGTTCGCGGCGCTCTTCCCCACTATTCCGCTCATTCCGCGATGACCGCATTCCTGCTGATCTGGAGCCCCAAAAAATGGCCCTGGCCCGAGTTGCCCGACGTGGCCAAACGCGTCTCTACCGGCGTCGCGGTGGCTGACGTGTGGGGCTGCGGATTTGCGCGCAGCATCCTGCCAGGCGACCGAGTCTTCCTGCATCGGGTCGCGCAGGAACCAAAGGGCATTTTCGGCTCCGGTTATGTGACGCGTGCACCGTACGAGGTTCCGGATGCGGCGACGAAACGGGGCTACCGTTTATGCATCGACTTCGTATACGACTGGCTGGTCGATGCACACGAAGGCGTGGTGATCTCACGCGAGACGTTGCGCACGCATCCTTTCTCGGTACAGACATGGGACGCACAGAGTTCGGGCACCGTGATCAAGCCGATCGCCGAAGGCGCATTGGAAAAGCGCTGGGCGGAGCTGACCGGCAAACGCAAACCGCCGAAGTTCGATACGCCGGCGGGCCCAACCCATTCGAGTAAGGTCACGGCTCACGCGGCAGCGAAAAAGCGCGCAGCCACCAAAGGCCCGCGTAAAAGCTGAGAGAGCCGCACGCGCCACGAGCGCGTGCGGGAAACCTGTTCACGCTGACTCCGGTACAATTTCTCCACTTATCCCAGCGCCGCGCGACTCGCCGACAGGCGATCTGCGCCGCTGCGCAACCCCAATTCCAGTCATCGCCATGTTAAAAAACGAAACCCTCTTCGAACGCGCGCAACGCACCATTCCCGGCGGCGTGAACTCGCCGGTCCGCGCTTTCCGCTCCGTCGGCGGCACGCCGCGCTTTATCGAGCGCGCGCAGGGCCCCTACTTCTGGGACGCGGACGGCAAGCGTTATATCGACTACATCGGCTCATGGGGCCCGATGATCCTAGGCCATGTCCATCCGGAGGTTCTCGAAGCCGTGCAGCGTGTGCTGGGCAACGGCTTTTCGTTCGGTGCGCCGACCGAATCGGAAGTGGAAATCGCCGAGGAAATCTGCAAGCTGGTGCCCTCCATCGAACAGGTGCGCATGGTGTCGAGCGGCACCGAAGCGACCATGAGCGCGCTGCGCCTCGCTCGCGGCTTCACGAACCGCAGCCGTATCGTCAAGTTCGAGGGCTGCTATCACGGCCATGCGGACAGCCTGCTGGTGAAGGCCGGTTCGGGCCTGCTGACCTTCGGCAATCCGACTTCGGCGGGTGTGCCGGCGGATATCGCCAAGCACACTACCGTGCTCGAGTACAACAACGTCGCCGAACTCGAAGAAGCGTTCAAGGCGTTCGGCAACGAGATCGCCTCGGTGATCGTCGAACCGGTGGCCGGCAATATGAATCTGGTGCGCGCCACGCCCGAGTTCCTGCAAGCGTTGCGACGCCTGTGCACCGAGTACGGTTCGGTGCTGATTTTCGACGAAGTGATGTGCGGCTTCCGCGTCGCCCTGGGCGGCGCGCAAGAGGTCTATGGCATCACGCCCGATCTGACCTGTCTTGGCAAGGTGATCGGCGGCGGCATGCCGGCGGCGGCTTTCGGCGGCCGGCGCGACATCATGGCCCACCTCGCGCCGCTCGGCGGCGTCTACCAGGCGGGCACGCTGTCGGGCAACCCGATCGCGGTGGCGGCCGGCCTGAAAACATTGCAACTGATCCAGGCACCGGGCTTCTACGACTCGCTCGCCGCGCGCACCACGCGCCTCGTGCAAGGTCTCGCGGGTGCCGCGCGTGAAGCCAAGGTGCCGTTCGCAGCCGATTCGCTCGGCGGCATGTTCGGCCTCTACTTCACGGATTCGATTCCGACGAGCTTCGCCGAAGTCACGAAAAGCGACGTGCCGCGTTTCAACGCGTTCTTCCACAAGATGCTGGACGCCGGCGTGTACTTCGCGCCGTCGGCCTATGAAGCGGGCTTCGTTTCGATCGTTCACGACGACGCGATCGTCGACACCACGATCGAAGCCGCTCGCGGCGCGTTCGCCTCGCTTGTGGCCTGAGCGCGGCGAGACGACGCATCGTTAAAACTGCAGCTCATGACAGCCTAGTCACCGTACCCGACCGGACACCGATGTTTTCGCAAACCGATTTCGTCCATATGGAACGCGCGCTCGCGTTGGCCAAGCGCGGCATGTACACCACCGACCCGAATCCCCGGGTCGGCTGCGTGCTCGTCAAGAACGGCGAGGTGATCGGCGAAGGCTTCACCCAACCGGCCGGTCAGGATCATGCCGAGATTCGCGCATTGAAAGATGCACGCTCGCGCGGTCACGATCTGCGCGGCGCCACGGCTTACGTGACCCTTGAGCCATGCAGTCACTTCGGACGCACACCGCCGTGCGTCAACGCACTGATCGAAGCTCAGGTCGCGCGCGTGGTCGCGGCGATGGAAGATCCCAATCCGCTCGTATCCGGACGTGGCCTCGCCATCTTGCGCGACGCCGGCATCGAAGTGCGCTGCGGACTGCTCGCCACCGAAGCATACGAATTGAATATCGGCTTCGTCTCGCGCATGACCCGCGGCCGCCCTTGGGTTCGCATGAAAGTCGCGGCCTCGCTGGACGGCCGCACCGGCTTGCCTTCAGGCGTCAGTCAATGGATTACCGGCGAAGCGGCACGCGCCGACGGCCACGCCTGGCGCGCTCGCGCGTCGGCGATCCTGACCGGCATCGGCACAGTGAGAGAAGACGATCCGCGCATGACGGTGCGCGCCGTCGACACGCCGCGCCAGCCACAACGCGTATTGATCGACAGCCAGCTCGATGTGCCGCCACAGGCGCAGATTCTGGCCGGTGCGCCGACGCTGATCTTTTGCGGCAATCTCGATCAACGCCATGCCGAGCGCGCCACCGCGTTGCGTGAGCGCGGCGCCGAAATCGTGCAACTGGCGAACCCGGCCGGCAAGGTCGATCTGCCCGCAGTGCTGAAAGTACTCGGCGAGCGCAACGTGAACGAGTTGCACGTCGAGGCAGGCTACAAGCTGAACGGCTCGCTGCTGCGCGAAGGCTGTGTCGACGAACTGCTGGTATATCTCGCGCCGAGCCTGCTCGGCATGGATTCGATGAGCATGTTCAGTCTGGGCGCGCCCGAAACACTCGAGGCCCGCGTCAAACTGAACTTCCACGCGGTCGACCGGATCGGCGACGATTTGCGGATTCTCGCGCGCTTCATGGCCGAGCCCGCGCCGGAGTCGGCACCTGAACCCGACCCCGAGCCCGGCAGCGATCCCGCGCCCCAACCCGTTTCGAAATGATCAAGGATTAGCACGATGTTCACAGGAATCGTCGCGGCCGTGGGCCGCATTGAATCAGTCAAGCCGCTCGGCACGGACGGCGACGCGGGCGTGCGCCTGAACGTCGAAGCCGGCGGCCTCGATCTCGGCGACGTGCAGCTCGGCGACAGCATTACGATCCAGGGCGCCTGCATGACCGTGGTCGCCAAGACCGGCCATTCGTTCGAAGTCGACGTGTCGCGCGAAAGCCTGAACTGCACGGCGGGCCTCGGCGAAACCGGCGAAGTCAATCTCGAGAAGGCGCTGCGCGCGCACGACCGGCTCGGCGGCCATATCGTTTCCGGACACGTGGACGGCCTCGGCACGGTCACGCATTTCGCGCCGGTCGGCGAATCGCACGAACTGCGCGTGCTGGCGCCGCGCGAGATCGGCCGCTATCTGGCATACAAAGGTTCTATCACTGTCAACGGCGTGAGTCTGACCGTCAACTCGGTTAAAGATCGCGACGACGGCTGCGAATTCTCGATCAACCTGATTCCGCACACGGTGGAAGTGACCGCGCTTAAGCGTCTGCGTGAAGGCACACAGGTGAATCTGGAGATCGATCTGATCGCGCGCTACGTGGAGCGCATGCTGAACGCGCCCAAATAACGGCCGCAAGCCCGGCCACGCATGGGCTGGCGGCGGCGCCCTGCCGCTTTCAGCCGGTTCATGCGTCTATCGTTTTCAACGAGCATAGCAACGTCGGACGGCTCATCGCCAGTCGGCCAAACGGCCTATGCCGTTCGGCGGAGGCGACTTGGGCTCGCGCGTGGCGTAAAATACGCGCTTTCTTCGAAACTCTCGCCAACATGACGCTCGCCTCCACTCCAGAGATCATCGCCGAACTGAAAGCCGGCCGGATGGTGATCCTCGTCGACGAAGAAGACCGCGAAAACGAGGGCGACCTCGTGATCGCCGCCGAATTCGTCACGCCGGAAGCGATCAACTTCATGGCCCGCTACGGCCGTGGCCTGATTTGTCTGACGCTCACGCAGGAACGCTGCAAGCTGCTGAACCTGCCGCTCATGACCTACCGCAACGGCACCCAGTACGGCACCGCGTTCACCGTGAGTATCGAAGCGGCTGAAGGCGTCACGACCGGCATCTCGGCGGCCGACCGCGCCCGCACGATCGCCACCGCGGTCGCGCCGGACACCAAGGCCGAGCACATCGTGCAGCCCGGCCACGTGTTCCCGATCATGGCCCAGCCCGGCGGCGTGCTCGTGCGCGCCGGCCACACCGAGGCGGGCTGCGACTTCACCGCGCTGGCAGGCCTCACGCCGGCCGCTGTGATCTGCGAGGTCATCAACGACGACGGCACGATGGCGCGCCTGCCGGACCTGCTGGAATTCGCCAAAGAGCACGGCCTGAAAATCGGCACGATCGCGGACCTGATCCACTATCGCAGCCGCACCGAGTCGATCGTCGAACGGATTTGCGAGCGCACCATGCAGACGGCGCACGGCGCGTTTCGCGCGGTCATGTATCTCGACCAGCCGAGCGGCCAGCCGCATATCGCACTGGTGCGCGGCACGCCCTGCGCGGATCAGGACACGCTGGTGCGCGTGCATGAGCCGCTGTCGGTGCTGGATCTGCTCGAAGTGGGCGAATCCACGCACTCATGGACGCTGGACGCGGCCATGAAAGAGATCGCCAGACGCGACTGCGGTGTGATCGTACTGCTGAACTGCGGCGACTCGAAGGACCATCTGATCGACGTTTTCAAGGCGTTCGACTCGAAGGAAAGAGCGGAAGCACTCAAACGCCGGCCGGTCGACTTCAAGACGTACGGCATCGGCGCGCAGATTCTGCGCGAGCTCGGTGTCGGCAAGATGCAGGTGCTGTCAAACCCGCGCAAGCTGGGCAGCATGTCGGGCTACGGTCTCGAAGTCACGGGCTTCGTACCGATGCCGGGCAGCACCGCGCAGGCTCCGCAACAAGGCTGATCCGACCATTCACGCGCTTTGCGCCCACTCAAAACACTACGGAATTCTCATGGAAATCGGACAATACCAACCGAATCTCGACGGCGACGGACTGCGTATCGGCATCGTCCAGGCGCGCTTTAACGAACCCGTTTGCAACGGCCTCGCGGACTCCTGCATCGAAGAACTCGAACGCCTCGGCGTGACGGGCGAAGACGTGCTGCTGGTCACCGTGCCGGGCGCGCTGGAAATCCCGCTGGCGTTGCAAAAGCTCGCCGAAAGCGCGCAATTCGACGCACTGATCGCGCTCGGCGCGGTGATTCGCGGCGAAACGTACCACTTCGAACTGGTGTCGAACGAAAGCGGCGCGGGCATCACGCGCATCGGCCTCGACTTTGGCATTCCGGTTGCGAACGCGGTGCTGACCACCGAGAACGACGAACAGGCGGTTGCACGCATGACCGAAAAGGGTCGCGACGCAGCGCGCGTGGCCGTCGAAATGGCGAATCTCGCCGTCGCGCTCGAACAACTCGGCGGCGATGACGAGGAAGAAGAAGACGAAGAGGAAGAGGCATGAAGAGCGCACGCCGACGCTCCCGCGAACTGGCCACGCAGGGGCTTTATCAGTGGCTGCTGTCGGGCTCGCCCGGCGGTGAAATCGACGCGCAACTGCGCGGCGCACAAGGCTTCGACAAGGCCGACCACGAGCATCTGGACGCCATCCTGCACGGCGTGATCCGCGATTCGGAAGCACTGTCCGCGGCCATCGCCCCGTGTCTCGACCGTCCGATCGAGCAGCTCTCGCCTGTGGAGCGCGCCGTGCTGCTGGTGGCCGCGTTCGAGCTGAAAAATCACCTCGATATCCCCTATCGCGTGGTGATCAACGAAGCGGTTGAACTCGCCAAGACTTTCGGTGGCGCGGACGGCTATAAGTACGTGAACGGCGTGCTGGACAAGCTGTCGGCGCAACTGCGCGTGGATGAAACGCAGGCGGCTCGCAAGCGTTGAGCGCAAGGCGCATGGCTTGCTGTTTGAGTCTTGCCGTGCGCCCTGCTGAACGCAGCGAAACAAAACCGCTTGCAAGGACGACGTATCGCGCGTGAATACACGCGCAATACGTAGTCCCGTTTTTTGCTCCTGAACTGGATTTGATCGTATGAACTCCGTGACCGAACCCTTGGTACGGCTTGCCGCACGCGTGGACGCCATCCAGCCTTTCTATGTGATGGAGCTGGCCAAGGAGGCCGCGCTTCTCGAGCGCGACGGACGCGACATCATTCACATGGGAATCGGCGAACCCGATTTCACGGCGCCCGAGCCGGTCATCGAGGCCGCAGCGAGCGCGCTGCGCCGCGGCGTCACGCAATACACCAACGCGCTTGGCCTGCACGCGCTGCGCGAAGCGATCTCGGCGCATTACGCCGACTTCTATGGCGTCAGCGTGGATCCGGCCCGCATCGTCGTCACTGCCGGCGCCTCGGCAGCGTTGCTATTGGCTTGCGCGGCGCTGGTCGATCGCGACGACGAAGTGCTGATGCCCGACCCGTGCTACCCCTGCAACCGTCATTTCGTGATCGCCGCCGAAGGCAAGCCGGTGATGGTGCCGAGTGGTCCCGCAGAGCGTTTCCAGCTAACCGCCGCCGACGTCGAGCGGCTCTGGAACGAGCACACCCGTGGAGTATTGCTCGCGTCGCCGTCGAATCCGACCGGCACGTCGATCGAACCGGCTGAACTGGAACGCATCGTCAAGGCCGTGCGGGCGCGTGGTGGCTTCACTATCGTCGATGAGATCTACCAGGGCCTGAGTTACGACGCCAAGCCCGTCTCGGCGCTCTCATTCGGCGACGACGTGGTGACCGTCAACAGCTTCTCGAAGTACTTCAACATGACGGGCTGGCGCCTGGGCTGGCTGGTGGTGCCGCCCGGCATGGTGAGCGCATTCGAAAAGCTCGCGCAAAATCTGTTCATCTGCGCCTCTGCGCTCGCCCAGCACGCGGCGCTCGCCTGCTTCGAGCCGGAAACGATCGCGATTTACGAAGCGCGGCGCCTGGAGTTCAAGCGTCGCCGCGACTTCATCGCGCCGGCGCTGCAATCGCTCGGCTTCTCGGTACCTGTCATGCCCGACGGCGCGTTCTACGTGTACGCCGATTGCCGCACGGTCGCGCATCCGGCAGCCGGCGACAGCGCGGCTCTCACGAAGGCCATGTTGCACGATGCCGGCGTGGTGCTGGTGCCGGGCATGGATTTCGGTACGCATGCGCCGAAGGACTACATCCGGCTTTCGTACGCCACCGCGTATCCGAAACTGGAAGAAGCGGTCGAGCGATTGGCGAAGCTTTTCGGAAAAGGCTGAGCGAAGCAACGCGCTTCTCAATCAGCAGACGAAAAAAAGGACACCAACCGGGTGTCCTTTTTTGTTGCGGCTACTGCGTCGAGCCGCCAGCGCTGCCAGAGTTACGCTGCCAAGCTTCGGGCCACCTTCAGGCGCCCAACTCCGAAGCCGACGCCACGTGCTTCGTGACGTTGGAGCTCGCATCATCCTGCTCGGAGGAAACCGGCGTCTTCACCGAAGTCGCCGCGCTCAACGGATGGCTACCCTCGAGCGTCACCTGCACGCGCTTGCCGTTGCTGGCAGCCGCGCCGCTGCTGGTCGACGCGGTCAGAACCGGCGCCTGCGGTGCGTTGATCGGCACCTTGCGGCCACGCGCCACGTCGCGCAGACGGCCACGCTCGGCCATCACCTTGGCGCCGTAGCCGCCGTCGTCCTGCGAGGTCGAGCCGACATACAGGCGCAAGCCGCCCGGCAGCGAGCCGCCGCGTGCGATGCAATCCTTCAGCACCAGTGCGCCGACCTTGATGTTCGCGACCGGCTCGAGGGCCGCGCTCTGGCCGCCGAAGTACTGGAATTTGTCCGAGTGCACCTTCGACATGACCTGCATCAGGCCTTGCGCGCCGACACCGCTCTCGGCGTACGGGTTGAAACCCGATTCGATCGCCATCACGGACAGCAGCAGCAGTGGATCGAGACCAACTTCGCGGCCGGTGTCGAACGCGGCTTTCACGAGCTCGCTGACGGGCTCCTGAGCGACGCGATAGCGCCGTGCCAGATACGATGCGACCAGATCCTGCTCGCGGGTCGAGACCAGCACACGATCGTCACGCGCGTCGGCGGACACGCGTTGCGACGGAATAAGCCGCGCCAGCGCGGTGACGCTTTGCATGGTGCGCGGGTCGAGGCCGTTCAGCGCCGCAACGCCCATACCGGTCGAGCCGGAGGCGTCGAACGCGCCGTCAAAACCGGTGTTGCTCGCAATAACGGCCGTGTTGCCGTTGCTAGCGTTGTTCGTGCCGCTGGCGGCATCGGAACCGTTCGAGCTGGCCGACAGCGAGTCGTCAGAGGGTGCGCCTGCGGGCGGTCCGAAAGCCGGCAGCGGGTTACCCTGCAGCAAACGGGCGGGGCCGGCTTGCACAGCGGCGGAGATGACCGGCATCAACTTGGCGGCGAGTGTGCCGCGCAGGGCCGGCATCAGCCACAGTGCGACTGTCAGCACGACGGCGATACCGCCCACGATGCTGAACAGGTGATGACTCATTCGCGTCCCGCGACGCAGCACACCACGCACAACTTGCGCAATACGCTCATCGGGACGCCACGATAACCAGGCGTTCATTCAGATCTCCCATGTTGCATGATCCGCGAACCCCGCCAGATGAAAAGGCGGTACAGCACATTCGCAGAGTCAAGACATCGCGTGCTCTGTCTGGTTAGGGCAGCAGCGACGTCGGGAAAACGGCAAATACCGTTTGTGGGGAGCCATCCTGAAACGGGTCCGCGGCATGTCAAAAAAGCATGCGGGCGGTGGCTCCCACGCGAAAAACCAGCGTCAGTTGGCGCTGGCGAGGACTTCAATAAGGCCGTCAGATACCGTGCAGGGGTTCGGTAAACGGTGACGCGTTGCGTCTGATGGGACCGGGGGCAGTGGTAAAAAGGTTCACGCCCTGCAACCAATGTGGACGGATTCTATGCAGGGTTTTATAGATCGTCAACACTATAGATAGGCAAAAGTATAACTAATTGTAATAAAGAACGGCGTTCAGCCGGTCCAGAACCATGCGGCATGCGCCTTTTGAGGCATCGCCAGTCCTCCGTCTCGCCTAGCCCGTTTAGCCGAGCTACGTGCGCCAGCCAACACAGGTAAAATCGACAATCGTTCTGGCGCCGCAAAGCCTGCCGCGCCCCTCCTTTTCGCCGCTTGCGCGGCAATGAACCGCACCAGATGAAATACAAAGACCTGCGCGATTTCGTCGGCCGTCTCGAGACGATCGGGGAACTGCGCCGCATCTCACAAAACGTCTCACCTGTGCTGGAGATGACCGAGTTGTGCGACCGTGTGCTGCGCGCCGGCGGTCCGGCTTTGCTCTTTGAGAGCAAGGCGCAGCATGGGTTCCCGGTACTTGGCAACCTGTTCGGCACACCCCGGCGGGTCGCGCTCGGCATGGGTGTCGACGCGCAAGCGGGCGAAGGTGACGGCGCCGCACTCGAGTCGTTGCGCGACGTGGGCCGGCTGCTCTCCGCGCTGAAGGAACCGGAGCCGCCGAAAGGCCTCAAGGACGCCGGCAAACTGTTCTCGCTTGCGAAGGCGGTGTGGGACATGGCGCCTAAGACCGTGAGCGCGCCGCCCTGCCAGGAAATCGTCTGGGAAGGTAACGATGTCGACCTCGCCAGGCTGCCAATTCAGACCTGCTGGCCGGGCGACGCCGGCCCCCTGATTACATGGGGCCTGACCGTCACAAAAGGTCCGAATAAGCCCCGACAAAATTTAGGCATATATCGCCAGCAACTGATCGGGCGCAACAAACTGATCATGCGATGGCTCGCGCATCGCGGCGGCGCGCTCGATTTCCGCGAGTTCGCACTACAGAATCCGGGCAAGCCTTATCCTGTGGCGGTCGTTCTGGGCGCCGATCCGGCAACCATCCTCGGGGCGGTCACGCCGGTGCCCGATACGCTTTCCGAATACCAGTTCGCCGGCCTGCTCCGTGGCGGCCGCACGGAACTCGCGAAGTGCATCACGCCGGGCGTCGACGGATTGCAGGTGCCCGCGCGCGCCGAAATCGTGCTGGAAGGCTTCATCTATCCGCAGGAAGGCACGCCCTCGCCCGCTCCGGCAGGCGCGCCGCCGCGTCCGGTCAAGGGCGCGTCGGCGGCCTACGAACATGCGCTCGAAGGCCCGTACGGCGACCACACCGGCTACTACAACGAGCAGGAGTGGTTCCCCGTCTTTACGGTCGAGCGCATCACCATGCGGCGCGATGCGATCTATCACTCCACCTACACCGGCAAACCGCCTGACGAGCCCGCTGTACTCGGCGTCGCGCTCAACGAAGTGTTCGTGCCGCTGTTGCAGAAGCAGTTCACCGAGATCACGGACTTCTATCTGCCGCCTGAAGGCTGCAGCTACCGCATGGCCATCGTGCAGATGAAGAAGAGCTATCCCGGTCACGCCAAACGCGTGATGTTCGGCGTATGGAGCTTCCTGCGGCAGTTCATGTATACGAAGTTCATTGTCGTGGTGGACGAGGACGTGAACATCCGCGACTGGAAGGAGGTGATCTGGGCGATCACCACGCGCATCGATCCGGCGCGCGACACCGTGCTGGTGGATCGCACACCGATCGACTATCTGGATTTCGCCTCGCCCGTCGCCGGGCTCGGATCGAAGATGGGTCTCGACGCGACCAACAAATGGCCGGGCGAAACCGATCGCGAATGGGGCCGCCCAATCGTGATGGACGAGGCCGTCAAACACCGCATCGATACCTTGTGGAACGAGTTGGGCCTCTAAGACAAGCCGTACAAAAAGACTGAAATAACAAAGCTAACGGAGCAGTTGCGCGGATGCATGCCTTTTCAATGATGTCGGATGGATTCTTTCTGTCGTTGTCGTTGTGCCTGGATATCGGTCTCGTGAACGTCGCCATGATTTCGCTGACGCTTTCGCATGGCTTCAAACCGGGCTTCTGGCTCGGCCTCGGCTCGTGCATCGGCGATCTGATTTATGCGGCGCTCGCGCTCGCGGGCATGGCGGCCCTGCTGCAGTTCGAATCGGTGCGCTGGGTGGTGTGGATCGGCGGCGCCGCGATTCTGCTCTTCCTGACCTGGAAGATGGCGCGTGAAGCCATGTACCCGGCCACGGCGCCGGCCGTGGCCGGCGAGGCGGACGCCAACGCGCCGCACCTGTCTGCATGGCGCGGCTTTTTGCGGGGCGTCTTGCTGGCGGTGTCGTCGCCTTCGGCGATTCTCTGGTTCGCTGCAGTGGGTGGCGCGCTGATCGCGAAAGCGGGCGCCACGAGCGTGACCACTGCGCCGGTGTTTCTGGGCGGATTCTTTCTCGGCGGTCTGTGCTGGACGATCTTTATCTGCGGGCTCGGCAGCCACGGACGCAAGCGCGCCGGCACCGGTTTGCTGCGCGCCTGTCACGTGCTGTCCGCGTTGCTGTTTGCTTACTTCTCGTACAGCGTGATCGTCAACGGGTATCGCGATCTGATCGTGCAAACCGCGCACGCGGCAAGCTGATGCAAAAACGGCTCGCATTGTGCGAGCCGTGTTCGATCAGATATCACGCACCACGTTCGGCAAGCGCAACGACACCCGCCGACGCGCGGTATCAGGCCAGATACTGCGCGAGCTTTTCCAGGTCCACGTTGCCGCCGCTCACCACCACGCCGACACGCTTGCCCTTCACCGGCACGATGCCATTGAGTACCGCGGCCGCGGCGAGGCAGCCCGTCGGTTCGACCACGATCTTCATGCGCTGCGCGAAAAAACGCATGGTCTCGATCAATTGCGCGTCGCTAACCGTTTCAATACGCGCGACCAGCTTCCGGATGATCGCGAACGTATAGTCGCCGAGATGCGTGGAAGCGGCGCCGTCGGCAATTGTGCGCGGCGTGTCGATATGCACGATCTCACCACGCGCGAGCGACTGCTGGCCGTCATTGCCCGCTTCCGGTTCAATGCCGATCACCGTGCAAGCCGGGCTCAATGCCGACGCGGACAACGCGCTGCCGCCGATCAGTCCGCCGCCGCCGAGGCACACGAACAGCATGTCGAGCGGGCCCGTTTCATCGATCAGTTCTTTCACGGCCGTGCCCTGCCCGGCGATCACATGCGGATGGTCGTACGGCGGAATCAGCGTCATGCCGCGTTCCTCGGCGAGCCGCCGGCCGATTTCTTCGCGGTTTTCCGTATAGCGGTCGTAGGTGATCACCTCTCCGCCGTAGCCTTTGGTCGCCGCGACTTTGGCCGCGGGCGCGTCGTGCGGCATGATGATCGTCGCGCGAATGCCGGCGAGGCGCGCGGACAATGCAATCGCCTGAGCATGGTTGCCCGACGAATACGTCAGCACGCCGGCTTTGCGTTGCTCCGCGTCGAAATGCGAGATCGCGTTATAAGCGCCGCGAAACTTGAAGGCACCCATGCGCTGAAAATTCTCGCACTTGAAAAACACCGACGCACCCGTTCGTTCGTTGAACGTGCTCGAGGTCAGAACGGGGGTGCGGTGGGCGACGCCTTCGAGACGCGCTGCGGCGTCGAGTACGTCGTCGAAAGTGGGAGCGGGAAGCGCTTGCATCGGCGAAACTCTCCAGGAGCGGTGGCGAAACAGCCATTCTCCCAGCTTCGACCGAGGTTTGGAACGTTGGCAGCGAAGCGAAAATACAAACGGCGTAACCCGGTCTTCAAGCCGGCGTCACGCCGTCGATACAGCCACCGCCCTGCTTTCCGCAATTAGCGGCGATAGTAACCGTGGCCGTAGTAACCGCGATAATAGCCGTGGTGATAATAAGGACGGCCGTAGCCATATCCACCCACCACCACTGCGGGCGGCGGCGCGTAATAAACCGGCGGCGGCGCATAAACCGGCTGCGGTGCGTAATACACGGGCGGCGGCGCAGCATAAACCGGATAGGCGGGCGCAATTGGAACCCCAATGCCGATCCCGACAGAAACGTGCGCCTCAGCGGCACCGGCAAGTCCCAAGCCGAGTGCTGCGGCAACGACAAACGGAACGATCTTTTTCACTTTATTCTCCTGGCGCGGCCTACCGAGGTCGCCGACTTCGCATGCCCTGCATGCCATGAAATCAATGTATCGAAAAAGATCAGGCCTATCTGTTCGCATTTGTTGCAAATTGCAATCGGCCAGAAGGGTTCGTAATTTCCGCTGAGGCAATGCGCCGCGCACGAGCTTCGCAAAGCGCTGAAAACTCAGGGATTCACCGGCTCGAGCGCAGGGCAATCTGGCGCGATCCTGGCTTGCCGCCAAGCGGCATTCGCGTTCCAGTAATCTTTGATTACAAATTAGATTCAATCCTGACGGCATCGATTGATGCCTCAAAATGAAAAATGCCCGGCCAACGGACCGGGCATTCGTTACTGGCGAAGGGCGCTATGTCAGCCGACCTTCACGTAGGCAAATTCGCGGGACACGCTCGGCGGGACGTAGGCACCGCTGATCCGCACGCGCGGCGTCAGGCGCTTTTTCTGGTCCCACCAGCGGCGGCGCTGTGCGTGCGTCAGGAACCGCAAGTGCTTTCGGTAAGAAAAAATATTCATCGTGAACCTCCCGAATCTGACTGCGAGACGAAATACCCAGAACAGCAACTGCCAAACCGGCTAACCAGACTAATGCAGCAATTGTGAGCAGCTTTCTAGCCTGCGGGGTGCATTGCGACGGATGACCGGCCAAACGCGCCATATCGCGCTCGCACCGATCGGAGCAAAGTCGCCGCCAAAGCGAGCCGCAGGCGTAATGGATGCGCGATACTTCAGCTTTCCCGGTTAAATATTCCGTCTGGAGCAGGCAACCATGACCCAGTCCTCTTTGCCGCGCCTCGGTTTCATCGGCGCGGGCCGACTCGCGCGTTGTCTTGCGCTGAGCTTTTCACGGGCCGGTTACCCGGTCGCAGCGGTAGCCAGCCGCTCGGCGGCCTCGGCCGGCAGGCTTGCCAGTCAAATCGAGCATTGCACGGCATTCGAGAACCCTCAACAGGTGGTCGACGCCGCCGACATCATCTTTTTAGCCGTTCCCGACGACAGCATCGGTACGTCAGCGCACACACTCCGGTTCAGTCCGGACGGCGCGGCTGGCCCGCACGGCAAGGCGCTCGTTCATTGCAGCGGCGCTTCGTCCATCGAATTGCTTGCCCCGGCGCGGGACCAGGGCGCCGCAATCGGCGGCTTTCATCCACTGTACCTGTTTAGCGGCGACCTCGCCGATCTCGAGCGCATCGCAGGCTGTTCGGTGACGATCGAGGCCGATAGCGCGCTCAAGGACGAGCTGACGGCGCTGGCCGTCGCGCTGCGCTGCCATCCGCTGTCGATTCCGGCGGGCGGCCGCATGCTCTATCACGCGGCGGCCCACTACGCCGCCAGCTTCGCGCTGTGCAGCCTCGCGGAATGCGTCGCGCTGTGGCGCACGCTGGGCTTTGCCGAAGGCGACGCGCTGCGCGCTTTGCTGCCGATGCTCTCCGGCACCATCGAAACCGCGCGCGACAAGGGTCTGCCCAATGCGCTCGCCGGCCCCGTGTCGCGGGGAGACACGGGCGTCGTGCAGAAGCAGTTGGCGTTGCTGGAAGGCCTCGGGGGCGACCACGCGGCACTCTACGGATTGCTCACGCGGCGCGCGGTGGGGCTGGCGGAACGCCGCGTCACGCCGCCCATCACGATCGAGGCGATCTCCGAGGCCGTGGAAGAATCGCTCAACCGGTCGCTGAATCAGGCCGCAGCAGGTGCAAGCGTCAAGTAAGCCGTGATAATGTGACGTCCGGCGCCGCGCGCAATCCGCCAGCGCCGCGCATCGGGACCAACAGACGAGAACGCACAATGATCAAGGTCAGCATCCTCTATCCGTACCGGGAAAACGGCCATTTCGACGTGGACTATTACTGCGTCACACATATGCCGCTAGCGGCCAGGCTGTTCGGACCGTCCCTGAAGGGCTGGTCGGTCGATGTCGGCATCAACGCCGGGCCGCCCGGAACGCCGCCGCCGTACGTCGCCGCGGGTCATTTCCTGTTCGACAGCGCGGACGACTTCTACACAGTCTTCAAGCCGGCTTCCGAACAACTATTGGCCGATATTCCCAACTACACCGACGGCGGCAACGGCGCGATTCTGATCAGCGAGATCAGAATTTCCGTGTGATGCCCCGCGGAAGCGGAACGAATGGCGGCCTTTAATACTGACAGGCGTCGTCGAACGTGAAGCCGCAGCCGCGCATGGCTGCTCGAGACAACGTATCACGCGCTCCATAGCGGCAAGAGCGCGGGCAATCCAAATGAAACCGCCGGCGCGCCGCTCGGAAAGCGCCGGTATCCTGCGGCCGATCGGCGGCCGTTATACGAAGGAAAAGGACACGAGATGTTTGGCGATATCGCCCGTTTTCTGCTCAATACCGTCTTCACGCTGTTCGGCGCGGCGCTGTTGCTGCGCGCATGGCTGCAGGTCGTGCGCATGCCGCCCTACAACCCTGTTACGAACGCCGTGCTGCAAGCCACAAACTGGATTGTGCTGCCGTTGCGGCATATTCTGCCGAGCACGCGCAAGATCGACTGGGCGAGCCTTGTCGCGGCGCTGCTCGCAGCCATCGTATATGTGGTGCTGATGGTGGTCCTGACCGGCGCCGATCCGCTCACGCTTTTGCCGACACTGCTGATCGTGGCGGTGCTGACGCTGATCAAGTGGGCGCTGAATCTGATCATCTGGATGACGATCCTGATGGCGCTGCTGTCGTGGCTCAATCCGCGCTCGCCCGCCATGCCGATTCTGTACCAGTTGACGGCGCCGTTTCTGAATCCGTTGCGCCGCGTGGTGCCGCAGCTCGGCGGCATCGACCTCTCGCCGATCCTGCTGTTCGTGATCGTGCAGGTACTGCTGATGGTGGTCACGCGCGCGGCCGTTCAACTGACTTACTTCGTGATCTGATCCGCCCGTCGCAAGCCGCAATCAGCCGCCGCCAGCCTGGAAAGGTGGCGGCGGCTTTGCGTTCTGCGTCGCTTAGGCGCCCTATCAAGCAGACTCTCTGGAGCAAGGCTGCCGGCAGGTTGGCAAAGATTCATCACGCGGTCAGCGCCGAACACGGTACTCACCTCACAAGTGTTTCCTTGGCGAACACACTCTTCGGCAGCGCATCGATCTCCGGTTTGCCAAACCGCGCGAATCCCGCGTAGAATGGCGTGCTCTGCGGGCGTCGTATAATGGTAATACCCTAGCTTCCCAAGCTAGAGCCGTGGGTTCGATTCCCATCGCCCGCTCCAGATACCTTCCATTCGCCCTGTGAACAATCGGGCAACTCCGCAAAAGTATCTGCCTTTATCGCTCCTCCGGCCCGGCCCGCCTAACAAGGCTTCTTCATCATCCCACTCAACATTTGATTCGCTTGCCATAGCGGGTGAGCAGACGCGGAATCGAAATGGCGGCGGCGATCGAAATGGCATTCGCCCGGATAATCGTCCTGCGAAAATACCTTACACAATTATTAAATTGATTGGACCGGGCTCTTCATTATTAAAACGTACTGTTTTAGCCGCTTTCCCTAACCCGCCGCCACGCGCTTCGTCTGGACGCACCCTTTTCGGGTGTGCTACCTTACGCGCACTTGCAACGCCCGCTCCACTTTCCTGCTGATGCGTTCAGTGGAAATCCAGCACGAGCCGCCTCCATGAAGGCGGCTTTTTTGTCGTGGCGGCGGCCCCGCGCTGCGCTTCCTAGGCGCTGCGTGTGCCGGTCGCGCGTGCGACTCGCGCCTAGCCACGCGAGCGCGTACAAGTGCCGCGCGGCACGCCAGGCAAGCCGCATAGCCCTCACCCTTGTAGCAGTATCGAAGATGATCCACGATCCAAACGACGCCGGCCCGCCGGACGAACTCCCGACGCCCTCCACCGAAGCCGAAGACGCACTCGCCGGCGAAGCCGCGCCGCAAGAAGAAGCCTTGCATCGGCGCCGCATCCGCAGCTTTGTCACGCGCGCCGGCCGCGTCTCGACCGGCCAGCGCCGCGCGATGGACGAACTCGGCCCGCGCTTCGTGGTGCCCTTCGCGCCGCAGCAGCCGGACTGGAACGCCGTGTTCGGCCGTGAGGCGCCGCGCGTGCTCGAAATCGGCTTCGGCATGGGCGCGACCACGGCGGAAATCGCCTCGCACCGTCCCGACGATGATTTCCTCGGCGTCGAAGTGCACGAGCCGGGCGTGGGCGCGCTGCTGAAGCTGATGGGCGAGCAGAACGTGTCGAACATCCGCATCATTCAGCATGACGCGGTCGAAGTGCTCGAGCAGATGATCGCGCCCGACAGCCTCGATGGCGTGCACATCTTCTTCCCCGACCCGTGGCACAAGGCGCGCCATCACAAGCGCCGGCTGATCCAGCCGAAATTTGTCGCGCTGCTCGTATCGCGCCTGAAGCCGGGCGCCTATCTGCATTGCGCGACCGACTGGCAGAACTACGCGGAACAGATGCTCGAAGTGCTGGGTGCCGAGCCGGCGCTGGAGAACACCGCCGACGGCTATGCGCCGCGTCCCGAATACCGCCCGGTGACGAAATTCGAGCGGCGTGGGCTGCGGCTCGGCCACGGCGTGTGGGATCTGGTCTACCGCAAACGCGGCGCCGAGTAAGACTGACGATTCGCCTCACCCGGCGACAAGGAAGGGTCCGCAAAGGCAAAGGTCCGCGAACGCGGACCTTTTTTCATGGCGTAAGCAAAACGGGGCGGCTTACTCCGTCCAACTCAACGCGCCGCTATAGCCGACCAGCAGAATCAGCAATCCGAAGGCGATCCGATACCACGCGAACGCGGTGAAATCGTGCGCCGCGATATAGCGCAACAGCCAGCGCACGCAGGCAAAAGCACTGACGAACGCGGCCAGGAAGCCGAGCGTGAAGGTGCCGAGTGCGTCGACGGAAAGCAGATGCCAGTCTTTGTGCAACTCGTAAGCGGTCGCGCCGAAAATGATCGGAATCGCAAGGAAGAACGAAAACTCGGTGGCGACGCGCCGGTCAAGACCGAACAGCATCCCGCCGATGATCGTCGAGCCCGAGCGCGACATGCCTGGAATCAGCGCAAAACACTGCGCGAGGCCGACTTTCAGCGCGTCCACCGCGCTAAGGTCGTCCACGCTTTGCACGCGCGCCGCCGTCTCGCCACGGGTGCGCTGACGCGCTTCCGCCCACAGAATCACCACGCCACCCGCCACCAGCGCGAACGCGACCGGCACGGGCGAGAACAACGCGGCCTTGATGGTCTTTTCGAATAGCAAGCCAAGCACGATCGCCGGAATCGTGGCGATGATCACGTTCAGCGTGAAACGGCGCGCATCGGGCCGGCTCGGCAGGCCCGACACCACACTGCCGATGCGGCGGCGAAACTCCCAGCACACGGCGAGAATCGCGCCGAGCTGGATCACGACATCGAAGGTTTTCGCGTGCTCATCGGTGAAGTTCAGCAGACTGCCCGCGACGATCAAATGCCCGGTGCTCGACACGGGCAAAAATTCCGTCAACCCTTCGACGACGCCCAGAATCAGCGCCTTACAAGCCAATAGCCAGTCCATCCCTGCCCCTTTATCGCTGTATATAGTCGGAACGAACAGGGCCGACACGGAATGGCGCGGCCCTGCCGGCCGCGCACCGCGTCATTTTTCGACGATTTGTACGCGTATGCCGTTTGTAAGGATGGTAATTGTACCGGGTTCGTAATTCACACCGGCAAATTGCAGCTGTTCAGGCTTGAAGGTGTAGATCGGATAGTTGGCCAGCAACTGCGTGGCGAGCAGCCCCGCCGCGGCATTGATCTGCTGCGTATAGGCCTGCGCCTGCCCGCTCACGCTGACGTTGTCGACGTTCGGCGACCTGAGCACGACCGATTTGCTGGCGGCGTCGTAGGCCAGTTCGCTCGACAGCATGAACACGCCATCCACCGGCTGCGGCATGAAGGGACTGGCGAAGCGTGCGTCGAGCTTCACCGAGACGCGGTTTGCATCCGGCAGAAAACCGACCACGGGGTTGGCCAGCGCGACTTCGAACACCTGCGAGACGGTGCGTTGATACGGGAATTTGCGCTGCACCGCGTCCTGCACCTGCTGCTGCGAGAACGTGTAGTGCGAAGGGATGAACGGAAAAGTCGGCGTTGCGCAGGCCGCAAGCGAAACGGTGATGCCGAGCGCGCTGGAGCCTGTCAGCGCGGCAAGCAGGAAGCGGCGCCGGGCCGGCGCAGCGGGTCGAGTCATGCGAAATCTCCTGTGGAAACCCTTTCGGACATGCGATTGCGTGGTTCGTTTTCGGCGTGCGGCGCTTCGCTCATGCGTGCGCTCGCGCGCGTTTATCAGCGGGCCGACGGTTGAACGTACGGTTGAGTCTGAGCTTCGAGTTGCGTGAGCCACGCGAGTGCGTCGCCGCGACTCGTGCCGCACATTTCCGTCTGCGGTTGCAAACCGGAACAGCACGCCGGCCGCTCCGGCCGGCCGAAGATCGCGCAGCGCAGGTCGTCGCCGAGTTGTACGCAGCGCACGCCGGCCGGCTTACCGTTCGGCATGCCCGGAATGGGACTCGAAATCGACGGCGCAATACAGCACGCGCCGCAATCGGGGCGGCACGCATGATCGGCCACATGGAACGCGGACTCGCCTTTCACCGCGTTTTTCGAGATTTCACACACTTCATTCACCGCGTTCTTCCTGAACCCGACAACGGGCAATGCATTATCAGACCCGCATTGTGCCACTGCATTCCATGCGACCTTTTTACGCAATCGCGCGCGTGCGCGCTCACGTACACTCGGGGGCATCCTAAAGGCCATGTTCAAGAAGCGTCCGCGCTGTTCGATCCGGTCTCGCGAATCACAGCGGTTTCGCCTCTTCCTCGATGGCCGTCTGCCCTCGAGCCCCTCATGTCCACCGACAACACGCTGTTCCGCCCCGACCTGCTCGCCAAATACAGCGCGAACGGCCCACGGTATACGTCCTATCCGACCGCCCTGCAGTTCCGCGACGATTTCGATCCGGCCGACTATTTGCGCGCCGCTGCGGACCCGGGCGCATCGTCGACGGATCTCTCGCTGTATTTCCACATTCCGTTCTGCGACACCGTGTGTTTCTACTGCGGCTGCAATAAGGTCGCCACAAAAAACCGCGCCCACGCCCGTCCGTACCTCGATCAGTTGAAGCGCGAGATAGCCTTGCAGGCGGCCTGTTTCGACACGCGGCGTCCGGTATCGCAACTACATTGGGGCGGCGGCACGCCGACGTTTCTGTCGCACGATGAGACGGCCGAACTGATGGCCGCCACGCGTGAGCATTTCACACTGCTGCCCGACGCCGAAGCCGAGTATTCGATCGAAGTCGATCCGCGCGAAGCGTCGCCCGAGACGATCGCGCATTTGCGCAAGCTCGGCTTCAACCGGCTGAGCCTCGGCGTGCAGGATTTCGATCCGGTCGTGCAGCAGGCCATCAACCGTATTCAACCGCTCGAGATGACCGCGTCGGTCATGCAGGCCGCGCGCGACACCGGCTTTCACTCGATCGGCGTCGATCTGATTTATGGGTTGCCGCATCAAACGGTCGAGAGCTTCAGCCGCACGCTCGACACGATGATCGAACTCGCGCCCGATCGCCTCTCGGTATTCGCCTATGCCCACATGCCGCAACTCTTCAAGATGCAACGGCAGATGGACCCCGCCACACTGCCCTCGCCTGATGCCCGGCTCGCGATCCTGCAGCGCGTGGTCGAACGTCTGACGGGCGCGGGCTATGTGTACATCGGTATGGATCACTTCGCGCTGCCCACCGACGAACTCGCGCGCGCCCAGGCGCAGCGAACCTTGCATCGCAACTTCCAGGGCTACAGCACGCGAGCCGACTGCGATCTGATCGGCTTCGGCGCATCGTCGATCGGCAAGGTCGGCGACGTCTACGCGCAAAACGCCAAAGACCTGCCTGGCTATGCGGCGGCGGTCGATTCAGGCAAGCTCGCCATCGCGCGCGGTGTGCGCCTGACCGCCGACGACCGTCTGCGCCGCGACGTGATCACCCAACTGATGTGCAACCTGGAGTTGCGCTTCGATGAATTCGAAGCGGCATATGGGATCCGCTTCGCCAACGCGTTCGAGCCGGAGCTGGAGCGTTTGCGCGGCTTCGAAGAGGACGGCCTGGTGTCGCTCGGCGCGCGTAAGCTCGAAGTGCGGATGGCCGGCCGCATGCTCGTACGCAACATCGCGATGGTGTTCGACCGTTACCTCGGCCAACAGGCACTCGAACGGTTTTCGCGTACGGTGTGAACGCTTTGACGCGGATGAAAGCAACTGGCTTGCCCGTCGTCCAATTTTCGGCCATAATCTGCCTCTTCGCCGCGCGCCAGATTCTGACGCGTGCGCTGCAAGACCTGCCCAGGTGGTGAAATTGGTAGACGCAGGGGACTCAAAATCCCCCGCCGCAAGGCGTGCCGGTTCGATTCCGGCCCTGGGCACCAAAGAATTCGAAACCGCAGCGAAAGACCGCAGTTTCAGCATCGCCTCGAACCCCGCCAGCACATGCTGCCCGCGGGGTTTGTCGTTTCTGGCCGGCATGAAAACCTTGGCTCGCCTCGACAAAGACCTCGAAGAATTTCAGTGGCGTGAGCGCGACCAACGCCTCTCACGCCATTCGCCCACTTTATCGCCCCACGATTCCCGCGCCGCCGTGTACCGCGGCGCGCCGGCGCTTGAACACATACCCGGCCCACATCACCATGAGCCACGCCGGCACCAGCCACACGGAGACGGAAAGACCCGGCGTCATCGCGAGAATTACGAGGATCAACGCCATGAACGCGAGGCAGATCCAGTTGCTGACCGGGAACCAGAACGACTTGAACACGAGCGTCTCGCCGGCCGCGACCATCGCCTTACGCGATTTGAGATGCGTCAGGCTGATCAGCGCCCAGTTGAGCACCAGCGCCGCCACCACCAGCGCCATCAGCAAACCGAGCGCTTCGGCGGGAATCAGATAGTTGACGATCACGCACGTGAACGTGGCGAGCGCCGACAAACCGATCGCCATATACGGCACGCCGCGCCGGTCGACCTTCATCAGCGCGCGCGGCGCATTGCCCTGCTCCGCGAGACCATAGAGCATGCGGCTATTCGCATAGACGCCGCTGTTGTACACCGACAGCGCCGCAGTCAACACCACCACGTTGAGGACGTTCGCGGTCAGCGTCGAACCGATCTGCGAGAAGATCATCACGAACGGACTGCCACCGGCCGCCACCTCGTTCCACGGGTACAACGACAGCAGCACCGTCAGCGAACAGATGTAGAAAATCAGAATCCGGTAGATCACCTGATTCACGGCCTTCGGAATGCTCTTCTGCGGCTCGTCGGCTTCCGCCGCCGTAATGCCGATCAACTCCAACCCGCCGAATGAGAACATGATGACCGCGAGCATCATGAAGAGGCCATGAAACCCATGCGGGAAAAAGCCACCGTGGCTCCAGAGGTTGGCGATCGACGCTTGCGGGCCGCCGTGTCCGCTGATCAGCAGATAGCCGCCGAACACGATCATGCCGATCACCGCCACGACCTTGATGATCGCGAACCAGAACTCGGTTTCCCCGTAGGCTTTGACGTTGGTGAGATTGATCGCGTTGATGCCGGCGAAGCAGACCAGCGCCGACACCCAGGTCGGCACGCCCGGCCACCAGTAGTGAACGTAAGTGCCGACGGCGGTCAGCTCGGCCATGCTCACGAGCACATACAGCACCCAGTAATTCCAGCCGGACAGAAAGCCCGGAAAATCGCCCCAATACTTGTAGGCAAAGTGGCTGAACGAACCGGCCACGGGTTCCTGCGCCACCATTTCGCCCAACTGCCGCATGATCATGAAAGCGATGATGCCGCCGATCGCGTAGCCGAGAATCATCGACGGGCCGGCAGCCTGCAACACGCTGGCGGAGCCGAGAAACAAGCCGGTGCCGATCGCGCCGCCCAGCGCGATCAGCTGGATGTGGCGATTCTTGAGCCCCCGCTTCAGGCCGTCTTGCTGCTGTGCACTATTCAAATTGCGCCCCAGTGTATGGATATCGATCACCCGATCGGACTTATGGTCCGGCCCGGCAGAACCTGAAATTTTAACGTGGCCGATATTACCTAAATACTGGGAGCAACCCGCGCTTGGTTCTGCGCCGCACGCAACGTCGAGGATAGTGATTGTCACTGGCGCAGGGCTTCTGTATGTTGCCCTAGTCGAGCTTTCAGCCTCCGGAGATTCAACATGTCGCCCAAACGCCTGCTTTGCGCCGCTGCTGTGTGTCTCTGCTTTCCGTGGGCTGTTGCTCTCGCCCAAACCAACGCACCGGTCGCGGCACCCACTGCCGCGCCCACGGTGGAACCCGCTGCCGAGCCGCCGAGCCAGCCGGGCATGGAGACGGCCGCACCCGAAGCGCCGGCGCCTGCAACCATGGCGCCTGCCGCCCCGCCCGCCAAGGCCGCCGCCGCACCGCCTTCCGCCGCGCCCATGACCGGCCCGGTGCGCAACGTCGTACTGGTGCACGGCGCGTTCGTCGACGGATCGAGCTGGAATGGCGTGGTCGCCAAGCTGCAGCAGAAGGGCTATCACGTGAGTTCGGTGCAGAACCCGCTCACCTCCCTCGCCGACGATGTCGCCGCGACCCGCCGCGTCCTCGCGCGTCAGGAAGGTCCGACCATGCTGGTCGGGCACTCGTGGGGCGGCGTCGTGATCACCGAAGCGGGCGCGAACGCGCCGAACGTCGCCGGCCTCGTCTATATCGCGGCAATCGCGCCGGACCTGCACGAGTCGACCGTCGATCTGATGAAGCGCGCCGCGCCGATGCCCGCGGGCGCGAGCATCATCAAGGATCCGAGCGGCTTTCTCTGGCTCGACCGCACCAAATACCACGCCGACTTCGCGGCGGACGTTCCCGAGAACCTGACACGCGTGCTCGCCACCGCGCAGGTGCCGATCGCGGCGACGGCCTTCAGTGAAACGGTCAGTCAGGTCGCATGGAAGGAAAAGCCGTCGTGGTATGTGATCACGACGCGCGACCGGGCGGTCTCGCCGGAGGTCGAGAGATTCATGGCTGAGCGGATGGGCGCGAAAGTCGTGCCGATGGCGTCGAGCCACCTGGCTCCGGTGTCGCACGCAGGCGCGATTGCCGACGTGATCGATCGCGCGGCGCGTGAACTGAGCCGGCAGCAATAGGTCTGTTCAGGCGTATGCGCGAGTGTTGTCGCCCAGACGCCGGCTCGATGCGCTCCGGGGATTCGGTTCGGATTCCGTATATTCCCGCGCTCAGCGCAACATGAACGACATCGCCGACAGGCAATTCAGCATGCGCACCACGTGTTCCGCCGACGCCGCGCTAAAGCGCAATGTGACCGCGTCGACGCGCGTGAGCGTCGGCCATTGGCAGAACAGATCCGCGAGCCCGCTGGTTTGCACGCGCAACTCGCATTCCATCGGCTTGACTTCGGCGCGTGTGGATTCCCGCGCATGCCCGTCGGCCAGATGCTGCTGAACCACCTCACGCGCGGCACTTTCTATGGCCGTGCGAGCGCTTGCCGGCGATTGCGTGACGCCGCTTGCCTGCCCCGTCGCGTGCTTGGTGACGACAAAACGCGCGCCCGGAAAACGCAGCGCGGTTTCTTGCGCGAACACATCGTCACCGGATAACAGCGCGACGCGTGCGCCATATTCTTCCGCCAGCGCGCCATATAGGGCCGCCTCGCCCACCTCGACGCCGTTCAGCGAAACGCGCGCGAACGCAAAACTGTTGATCGTGTGCGCGAGGATGCCGTGCGTTTGCGACATGGCGTGATAGCCGATCATGAAGACCAGCGCCGCGCCGTATTCGAGCCCGGCCATCATGCCGAGCGTGCGCGGCTTGCCGAGCACCACCTGAGCGCGTGCATCGAGCAGGTCCGGAAGCAGATTGCGAAAGCCCCCGTGAGAGTCGTTGACCCACACCTGTGTCGCGCCGCCGGCGAACGCGCCTTCGATTGCGGCGTTGGCTTCGAGCGTCATCCAGCGGCGCGCGGCTTCGTATTCGCCGTTGCCCGCGCGCGTTTGCTCAGGATGAAACACGCCGGCAATGCCTTCAATGTCGGCGGAAATGAGGACTTTCATCAGGGAGTGCGCTTGAGTAGTTGAGCAAGATCGGGAACGCTGTCACGCAGCGACAGCCGCCGATGGCCATCGCGCCCGGTCACGGACGCGGCACGCCACAAGGCGTCGAGAATCGCCTGCTCGACGCTGTCCGCGCAAGCGCGAAAGAGCGGATCCAGACGCTCGTCCGCAAGCAACCGTGGCGGCGTCATGAAGTCGGCCCCGTGAGGCACGGTATGCGCCGTTGAAAACGCCAGCGCGATATCGCCGCTGCCGTGGCCGTACACCGAGCCGGTGCGCGCGAGACCCGCTGCCGCGCGCAACGAGAGGCGCTTGAGCTGGCGTGCGTCGAGCGGCGCGTCGGTGGCGACGATCATGATGATCGAGCCTTGCTCGGGTTTCGTCGCCGGCGTGGCTGACAATGCCGTGGCTTCGGCTTTGGCCGCGCGTTCCGCGAGCACGCGGCCGAGCGGCGTGCCGTCGATGGTCAGCATCGGCAGGCGGCCGAAGTTCGCCAGCACGAGTGCGCCGACGGTATAGCTGCGGCCTGCCGCGCTCGCCACGCGCGACGCGTTGCCGATACCGCCTTTCAGGTCGAAGCACGACATGCCCCGGCCCGCGCCGACCGAGCCGCTCGCGACATTCGCGCTGGCGGCCGCATAAGCGTCGTCGAAATGCTGTGCAGTGACGGCCAGCGCCTGAATGTCGTTCAGGTAGCCGTCATTGCATTCGAACACCACCGGATTGACTGTCGACCACTCGCGTCCGATCCGCGGATTCGCGCGCACGGCCGCGCGAATCTGCGCCTGCGCGACGGCCGCGACGCCGAATGTATTGGTCAACGCAATCGGCGTTTCCAGCGTGCCGAGTTCCTCCACTTGCACGAGCCCGATGCTTTTCCCGAACCCGTTGATCATCGACGACGCCGCGGGCACCTTGTCGAGAAACGGATCGCCACGATGCGGGCGGATCACGGTCACGCCGGTTTGCACGGCGCCTTCATCGAGCGTGCAGTGTCCGACTGTCACGCCCGGCACATCGGCAATGGTGCCGAGCGGACCTGCTGGCAACGTGCCGATATGCGGCGCGTTTTCAAACTCGGGCGAATTCATGGCCGGTCGAGCTTCGGATCGAGCGCGTCGCGCAGACCGTCGCCGAGCAGGTTGAACGCCAGCACGGTCAGGAAAATCGCCAGACTCGGAAACAGCGCGATATGCGGCGCCGTCACCATGTCGGCGCGCGCTTCATTGAGCATCGCGCCCCACTCGGGTGTCGGCGGTTGTGCGCCGAGGCCGAGAAACGACAGGCTGGCCGCCGTGATGATCGAGGTGCCGATACGCATCGTGAAGTACACCACCACCGAAGAAATCGTCCCCGGCAAAATGTGCCGCACGATGATCGTCCAATCCGACGCGCCGATGCTGCGCGCCGCTTCGATATACGTGAGTTGCTTGAGCATCAGCGTATTGCCGCGCACGAGCCGCGCGAACGCCGGAATGCTGAAGATCGCGACCGCGCAGATCACGTTGATCATGCCGTTGCCGAGAATCGCCACCACGCCGATGGCGAGCAGAATGCCGGGAAACGCGAACAGCACGTCGGCGACGCGCATCGTGATGCGATCCCACCAGCCTTCATAGTAGCCGGCCAGCAGGCCGAAGAACGTGCCGATCACCGCACCGATCGCAACGGACAGAAAACCCGCTTCGAGCGAAATGCGCGAACCCGCCAGAATGCGGCTGAAAATATCGCGGCCCAACGAGTCCACGCCGAACCAGTGCGCCGCGGACGGCCCCGCGTTCAACGCGTCGTAATCGAAGAAATTCTCCGGATCGTACGGCACGATATGCGGCGCAATGATTGCGACCGCGATCAACAGCAGCACGAAGATGCCGGCGGCAAGCGCTACATGCTGCTTACGGAATTTGCGCCAGAACTCGCTCCACGGCGTGCGGATCGCGCGTTCGGCTTTGACGGTGCTGGCCGCATTCGGCTCGGTGGCGGTCGTGCTCATGCGGGCCTCACTTGAAACGGATAGTCGGGTTGATCACGGCGTACAGCACGTCCACGACCAGATTGATAATGATGAATTCCAGCGAGAACAACAGCACTTCGGCCTGAATCACCGGATAGTCACGCATCGACACGGCATCCACCAGCAGGCGTCCGAGGCCCGGCCAGTTGAACACCACTTCGACCACGATCGAGCCGCCCAGCAGAAAGCCGAATTGCAGGCCCATCATCGTAATGACGGGGATCATCGCGTTACGCAGGCAATGTTTGACGATCACGAGGCGTTCAGGCACGCCCTTGGCGCGCGCGGTGCGCACGAAATCTTCATTCATCACTTCGACGAACGACGCGCGGGTGAAGCGCGCCATCACCGCCGCAACCGCCGCGCCGAGCGTGAGCGACGGCAGCACGTAGCTCTGCCACGAACCGTCGCCGACAATCGGCAGCCAGCCGAGCTTCACCGAAAAAATTTCCATCAGCAGCATGCCTAGCGCGAAGGCGGGAAACGAAATACCCGACACCGCGAGCGTCATGCCGAGCCGGTCCGGCCAACGGTTACGCCACACCGCGGAGACGATGCCGATGCCCATGCCCAGCACGACCGCCCACACCATGCTGGCAAGCGTGAGCAGCAGCGTCGGCATGAAGCGCTCGCCGATTTCCTGGCTGACCGGGCGCTTGCTGCGCGTCGAGATGCCGAAATCGCCGTGCGCGATCTTCACGAAGAAGTTGGCAAACTGCTGCGGCATCGGCTTGTTCAGGCCGAGGTCGGCACGCACCAGCGCGACCGTCGCCTCGTCCGCATCGGGACCGGCGGCGAGCCGCGCCGGATCGCCCGGCAACAGATGCACGAACAGGAACACCAGCACGGCGACGATGAAGAGCGTCGGCAGCAGGCCAAAGAGACGTTTGACGAGAAAGTTCAGCATGAAACCCAATCCGGCAATGATGCGGGCAACGAAAGATTCTGTGCGGCGGTCGAGCGACCGTGCGTGGCGGCGTGCCAGTGAAACACGGCACGCCCGCGCGCACGGTCAGCTCATCACTTGATCGCGATTTCGTCGAAGTTGAACGAACCGTCCGGCGCCACGTAAGCACCCGACAGACGCTTGCTGCGCGCATACACCACCTTCTCCTTGACGAGGAAGATCCACGGCGCGTCGGTCCAGATGCGTTTTTGCGCGTCGGTGTAGAGCTCGGCTTTCTTCGCGCGGTCGGTGGTTTCGAGCGCCTGCTTCAGATCGCTGTCGACGGTGTCGTTCTTGTAGTAAGCGGTGTTGACCATCTTCGGCGGGAACGAGACGGACGCGAGCAGCGGCGTGATGGCCCAGTCGGCTTCACCCGTCGACGACGACCAGCCCGCGTAGTACATGCGCACCGGCGCGGTCGCCGCGTCCTGCGCGCTTTCCACCTTGGCGACGCGCTGACCTGCTTCGAGCGCTTCGACCTGCGCCTTGATGCCGACCTGCGCGAGTTGCTGCTGCACGAACTGGATCACCTTCTGCGCGGTCGAGTAGTTATACGCGGACCACAGCGTGGTTTCGAAACCGTTCGGATAGCCCGCTTCCTTCAACAGCTCACGCGCCTTGGCCGGATCGTACGGCCACGGGCCCTGCTTCACCGCATAGTCGACGCCTTGCGGCACCACGCCGTCGGCCGGCGTCGCGTAACCGGCGAACACGACCTTGGTGAGCGCGTCCTTGTTGACCGCATAGTTCAGTGCTTCACGCACCTTCGGATTGTCGAACGGCTTCTGGTTCACATTCAGGCTGATATAGCGCTGAATGATCGACGGCGACGCGATCAGATCGACCTTCGGGCTCGTTTGCAATTGCGCGGCCTGTTCGAACGGCACCTGGAATGCGAAATCCGCTTCGCCGGTACGCATCAGCGCTGCGCGCGTGTTGTTGTCGACCACCGGCTTCCAGTCGATCGCGTCGACCTTCGGATAGCCCTTCTTCCAGTAGCCGGCGAACTTCTTCACCGTCAGGTCGCCCGCCGGGTCCCACTTCACCAGTTCGAACGGACCCGTGCCGACCGGATGGAACGCGATGTCCTTGCCGTACTTCTTCAGCGCGTCCGGCGAAATCATCACCGCCGACGGATGCGCGAGCACGTTCACGAACGCCGAGAACGGCGCCTTCAGCGTGATCTTCACCGTGTACGGATCGACCACTTCGGTCTTCTCGATGCGGTTGAACATGTTGTAGCGCTTGAGCTTGTTCGCCGGATCGGTCACGCGGTCGAAGTTCGCTTTCACGGCGGCGGCGTTGAAGTCGGTGCCGTCCTGGAACTTCACGCCGTGGCGCAGTTTGAACGTGTAGACCTTCGCATCCGGGCTCGCTTCGTAGCTATCGGCCAGCACGTTGACCAGCTTCATGTCCTTGTCGAAGCCGAAGAGTCCCTGATAGAACGACTTCGCGACAGCTTGCGAGAGCGTGTCGTTGGCATCGTACGGATCGAGCGTCGTGAAGGTCGAGGCGACGGCCATCACGGCCGTGGTGTCGGCGTGCGCCGCATTGCCCGCGAGCATCGCGAACACCACCGCGCCGCCGCTGATCAGCGCGCGCAAACGAAACGGAGAAGACGGGACCAGCAGGTTCATGAGGTTGGCTCCAGGCTGCGAAATGAAAACAGGTTGTGATGCTGCGAGAAGAAGTGTGTGGCTTGGGTTTTTTGTACCGCTCTTTGGTAAGGCTCTTTGGTAAGTCTCTTTAGTACCGCTCTTTAATACGCACCACCCACGCGATGCTGGGCGACGAAATGATCCGGCCCGACCGCGACGAGCGGCGCCACGACCGGTTCATCGCTCAGCGCGCGGATCGGGCTCGGAATCTCGTCGGCGGCGAGCATGCGTTTGGCGTGACGGCGCGCCGGATCGGCGACCGGCACCGCGCCCATCAGCTTGCGCGTGTAGGGATGCTGCGGCGCTTCGAACACCGCGCGGCGCGGACCGATCTCGACGATCTGGCCGAGATACATGACCGCGACGCGATGACTCACGCGCTCGACCACGGCCATGTCATGCGAAATGAACAGATACGCGACGCCCAGTTCACGCTGCAGATCGAGCATCAGGTTGACGATCTGCGCCTGCACCGAAACGTCGAGTGCGGAGACGGATTCATCGGCGATCACGACTTTCGGGTTCAATGCCAGCGCGCGTGCAATCGCAATGCGTTGCCGTTGACCGCCGGAAAATTCGTGCGGATAACGCCGCGCGGCTTCGGGCGGCAGGCCGACTTTTTCGAGCAGCCAGGCCACGCGCGCCTGCGCTTCGGCGCCCTGCGCGACGCCGTGCACGAGCAGCGGCTCCATGATCGAAAAGCCCACTGTCAAACGCGGATTCAGCGAGGCGAACGGGTCCTGAAAAATAAACTGGATGTCGCGACGCAGCGCCTGTAACGCGGGGCCCGACAGCGAACTGATTTCCTTGCCGTTGAATTCGATCGACCCGCTTTGGCTTTCCACGAGGCGCAGCAGCGAGCGGCCCGTGGTGGATTTGCCGCAACCCGATTCGCCGACCAGTGCCAGCGTTTCGCCGGGCCGCAAATCGAAGCTGACTTTTTCCACCGCGTGGACGCGGCCGGTTACGCGGCCGAACAGCCCGCTCTTGACTGGAAAGCGCGTAACCAGATCGCGCACGCGCAGAATCGGCGGCGTGGTTTCCCGCACCAACGGTTGGGTTTCTTCGGCGACGGCGGCAGCGGGACGCACGGCTTGATCGGCGCCGCTCAAACTGGCCTGCTCGACAGTCAGGATCGGAAATTTGGCCGGCTGATCCGTGCCTTGCATTGCGCCAAGTCGCGGCACGGCAGCGAGCAACGCCTTCGTATAAGGATGCGACGGGGCGGCGAACAGCGCGTCGGACGCGCCCTCTTCCACCTTCTCGCCGCGATACATCACCAGCACGCGGTCCGCCACTTCGGCGACCACGCCCATGTCGTGCGTGATGAAGATCACGCCCATGTTCATCTCGTCCTGCAAGCCGCGAATCAGTTGCAGAATCTGCGCCTGAATCGTCACATCGAGTGCGGTGGTCGGCTCGTCGGCGATCAGCAACGCGGGCTTGCACGACAGCGCCATCGCGATCATCACGCGCTGGCGCATGCCGCCCGACAGTTGATGCGGGAAACGCGCGGCCACGCGCCGCGCTTCAGGAATACGCACGAGTTCGAGCAGGCGCAGCGTTTCGGCGTGCGCGGCGGAACGGCTCTTGCCCTGATGCAAGGCGATCGCCTCGCTGATCTGATCGCCCACCGTGAAGACCGGATTGAGCGAGGTCATCGGCTCCTGAAAGATCATCGCGATGTCGGCGCCGCGAATCGAGCGCATCGTGCCCGACGACGCTTTCGCGAGGTCGAGCACGCTGCCGTCGCGGCGCCGGAAAGCGATGCTGCCGCCGGCAAGGCGCCCACCGCCGTGCTCGATCAGCCGCATCAACGCGAGTGAAGTAACCGATTTGCCCGACCCCGATTCGCCGACGATCGCGAGCGTCTCGCCGCGCTCGACCGTCAGCGACAGATTGCGCACCGCGTTGAACGTGGTCTCGCCGCTGCGAAAGGCGACTGACAGATCGTCGACCGCGAGCACGCGCTGCGGCGGCAAGGTGTCGATAAGCGGACGGGCGGTGTGCGATGGAGTCGGCACGGTGGTTCCTTTGAATTCGAACGCGGCTGACGAAATGTCAGGCGAAGGGTCAGGCGCCAAGCGGACGCACGACTAGCGGTAAATCGCCGTCACCGGCGTTTCACCGAGCCGCGCAAAACCGCGATACATGCCTTCGGTATTGAACGGCAGCGTGACGTTGCCGCGCGCATCCACGGCGATCAGTCCGCCGCGGCCGTCGATTCTCGGCAGGCGGTTCATCACCACGTCGTCGGCCGCTTCCTGCAGCGACACATTGCGGTAGGCCATTTGCGCGGCGACGTCGTACGCCGCGACCATGCGCATGAACATTTCGCCCGAGCCGGTGGTCGAGACGGCGCAGGTCGCGTCGTCCGCATAGCAGCCCGCGCCGATCAGCGGCGTATCGCCGACCCGGCCGACCTGCTTGTTGGTCACGCCGCCCGTCGATGTCGCCGCCGCCACGTGGCCGTGCTGATCGAGCGCGACCGCGCCGACGGTGCCGAACTTGCGGTTCGGGTCGATCGGTTCATGCGGTGTCGGGTCGTCGTCATTCGCCGACGGTGCGGCGGCCAGCGTCGCGCCGTCGTGATCCAGCATGGCGCGCTGCTGATCGCGCGCGAGCAGCCATTGACGATGGCGCGCTTCGGTATGGAAATACTCGGGCTCGACGAATTCGAGCCCTTGCGCGGCGGCAAACGCTTCCGCGCCTTCGCCTGTAAACAGCACATGCTCGCTGCCTTCGAGCACGCGCCGCGCCGCCAGAATCGGATTGCGCACGCGCTTCACGCAGCAGATCGCGCCGGCTTCGAGGGTACGGCCGTCCATGATCGCGGCGTCGAGTTCGTGCGTGCCCGCCGCCGTATAAACGGCGCCGCGGCCCGCGTTGAAGAGCGGACAGTCTTCGAGCAGGCGCACGGCTTCGCTGACGGCGTCGAGCGCGCTGCCGCCGTCGGCGAGCACGCGCTGGCCGGCGCTCAGCACCGCATGCAAAGCGGCGTGGTATTCGGCTTCGGCGTTAGCCGACATCGACGCGCGCAGGATCGTCCCTGCCCCGCCATGAATGGCAATGACTGCGTTGGAGTTCATCGTTTGGTTTTGCTTGTGCGAGTAGTACGGGCGGTTCGAGTGGTTCGAGTGGTTCGCGTCGCGTTGCGCGCGGGCCGTGCGTTCGTGCCGGCGGATTCGGCTTGCGGGTCGACAAGCCACGGCAGCAGGAATTCGCTGACTTCGGCGGCGGCTTTCACCGAGCGTTTGGCCCGATACGCCACCGCGTCGCACAGTGCTTCGATGACGGCGAGCACGGCCGAATCGGCGTTCGCCGCGAGCCGCCGATCCGCGCGGATGTAGAGCGAGAGGTCGGCGAATTGCGCGAGCGGCGAGCGCGGACTGTCGGTCAGCGCGAGCACGCGAGCGCCACGGCCTGCCGCGCGATGCGCGAGCTCGATCGTGTCTTCGACATAGCGCGGAAACGCGATGCCGATCACCAGATCGCCCTCGTTGCAGGCAAACAGACGCCGCGCGGCATGCGAAGGTCCGCCCATCAGCGCGAGCGACTGCACGTTGTCGTGATACGGCATCAACCCGTGTTCCATCAGGCCCGCGAGGAACGCGCTCGCGCCGTAGCCGAGCACGAATACGCGGCGCGCGGCGATGATCGCTTCGACGGCGGCTTCGGCCGCGACGCTGTCGATTGCCGTGCGGGTGGCGTGCAGGTTATTGGCGGCCTGTTCGAGCGACGCGTCGACCACGTCGTCACCGGCTGCGAGCGACTCCTGCGCACTGCGCAAACGCTCGACGGGTGCGAGCGTCGCCTCGAAGCCACGAACCAGCGCCTCGCGAAACTGCGGATAGCCGTCGAAACCGAGCGCGCGGGCGAAGCGATTCGCCGTCGCCACCGACGCGCCGACCACGCTGGCCAGTTCGTCGATCCGCATGGTCGCCGCGCGAAACAGATTGGCCAGCACGTATTCGCCCATGCGCCGATGAATCGGCGTCAAGGTCGGCATGGCGGCGGCGATACGCGCGGCGATGGCCTGCTCGGCGGAGTTGGTGGCCACGGACGGTTGATGAATCATGCGAGCGGTGCGGTGTCCCCGGCAGGACTTCGCGCCGGGCGTAATGAAAATGAATGAAAGTATATTTACATAGAAATCCCATCAGAAAAAATTCATTTTCATTTTCGAGGGTTTTCACGGATGAACCGCGTCCGAAAGACGTATCCCATCCACGCAGGCGCGCGGCCGCCTGAAAATCGGTTTTCAGCAAACCGCGGCGCTTTGCTCTGGAATGCGCGCGAGCCGCGCCGCCGGCGACATGAAGATGATCAATGCCTGCGCGAGGAAGGCTGCCGCCGCCGCGACCAGACACGCGTCCATGCCCCAGCGCGAACTGATCGCCGCGCCGAGCAACGCGCCGAGCGGCCGCGCGCCGTACGTCGCGGTACTGTTGAGCGCGGACACGCGGCCCATCATCCGTTCGGGCGTGATCGCCTGGCGCAGGGTGGTCGAGCCGACCACCCACAGAATCGGTCCCGCGCCGAGCAGGAAAAAGCTCGACATGGCCAGCCAGAACGACGGCACAACGAGCGTCGCCACCATCACGAGCGAGGCGAGCAATCCGCACGACGGCCCGATGATCAGCACACGGCCGAACGCAAGGCATCGCGCGATGGCCGGTGCGGCCAGCGCGCCGCACACCATGCCGACACCGTAGGCGCCGAGCGTCACGCCAACCGCGGAAGCGGTCAGACCCAGCCGATGCACCGCGTAGGGCACGTACACCGCTTGCAGTACGAAGAAGCCGAGGTTGAAGAACACCGCCGTCGCGAGCATGGGACGCAGCAGCGCATCGCGCAGCACGAAACGCGTACCGTCGCGCAGTTCCAGCATGAAATGTCGCTGCGGCGCCACCACGCGCGGCGGTTCACGCAAGCCCGCCAGCAACGCGACGGCCAGTGCGGACAGCGCGGCCGCGCAGCCATACGCCCAACCCGCGCCGATCCAGCCGACCAGCAGCCCACCGAGCGCCGGCCCGGCCGAATACGCCACGCTGCGCGCGAGTTCGAGCCGGCCGTTCGCGCCGGCGTACGCTTCGCGCGGCACGAGCGCGGGCACCAGTGAAGGCGCGGCGACGTTGTAGGCCACCGTGCCGGTCGCGGCGATGAAACCGAGCGCGGCGAGAAGCGGCAGGCTCAGCGCGTGAGTCATGACGAGCAGCAGCACGCACAGCATGGCGAACACGCGCACGCTTTCGGCGAGCGTCATCAGCGTGCGGCGCGAGCGGCGGTCGGCCCAGACGCCGAGCGGTATCGACAGCAACAGGAACGGCAACGTCTGCGCGGTTTGCAACAGGCCCGTGTCGCGCGCGTCGGCGCCGAGTGCGAAGACCGCCACGAGTGGCGCGGCCGCGAGGCTGATCTGCTCGGCGGATTGCGCGACGAGGTTCGACCACGCGAGCCGCCTGAATGCGGCCGGCAAACGCTGCGCGGATGAGGTGGAAGAGGTAGCGAGCATCGATGAACTCCGGCGACGTGAATGAAGTGAAGCAAAGGCGTTCATCGTGGTCCGACTCGCGCAGCGGGGCGCTCCGCTTCTTGCGGTGTTATTCTTCGCTCGCCATGAATCTCGAAAGCATTCTCTTCACTCAAGGGTTCGGCTCGCGCCGTCAATGCCGCGCGCTGATCGCCGACGCGCGCGTGAGCATCGGCGGCGCAGTCTGCACCGATGCCGACGCCGATTTCCCGATCGGCGACAGCACGTTCTCCTTCAGCGTGGACGGTGTGGTTTGGCCGTATCGCGAGCACGCCTATCTGCTTCTGAACAAGCCGGCGGGATACGAATGTTCGCGCGATCCGCAGCATCATCTGAGCGTGTTCAGCCTGCTGCCGCCGCAGTTCGCCGAGCGCGGCGTGCAATGCGTGGGACGGCTGGATCAGGACACGACCGGCCTGCTGCTGCTCTCCGACGACGGCAAGTTCGTGCACCTGTTCACCTCGCCCAAACGCAAGGTGCCCAAGGTGTATGTCGCCACCACGCGCCATCCAGTCGACGACGCGCAATTGAGCGCGCTGCGCGACGGCGTGCTGCTGCACGGCGAGGCCAAACCGATTGCCGCTGTGGACGCCCAGGCGCGCGGCGCTCACACGCTCGCGCTCACCGTGATGGAAGGCAAGTATCACCAGGTCAAGCGGATGATCGCGGCAGCGGGCAACCGGTGCGAGGCGCTGCATCGCGAGCGGATCGGCGGCCTCGCGTTGCCCGAAGCGCTTGCACCGGGCGCATGGCAATGGCTCGACGAAACCGACCTCGGATCTTTACGGAGCGGGTAAACCGGTAGTGGCCCTTTAAGGCCTTGATGCAACAGGAAAACGCGTGCGCGTCTGTGCACTCAGCGTGCATGCCGCGGGCCCAGGCGCTGCGCCGCAGCATGATCTTGCTTACATGTCGCCCTATACTCGTTTAAACAAAGACTACAAAGAGTTCAGGGAGGGCACCATGGTCATCCACGACAGCTTTCAGATTTCGTCCGTGATGGTTGCTTTTCTGTGCTTCGGGCTGGTCCTGATCGGCGGATTGCTGGTCATGATGCGGCTGCGGCACAACTATCAGCCGAACCTGATCGGCGCACTGATCGGCGCGATGCTCTGTTTCGTGCTGCTGGAAGCATTGCCTGCGCTGACGTAGGCATCGCGAAGCCGCGCGGCGCCGAGGCAGCGGGCACGGCGCGGGCGGAATTGTCCGGGCGATGCCTGGGAGGATGGCTTTTTGCCGTGCTTTTCTTCCTTCTCTTGCGTGCAGGCTGTCACGCCTTCACGCCTTCACGCCTTCACGCCTTCACGCCTTCACGCCTTTAGGCCTTTACGCCTTTACGCCTTTACGCAAAAAATCTTCGACGCTCGGATAGCGTAAGCGCACCCTCAATTCCTGTTTGAGACGCCGGTTCAGGAGCCGCCTCGACTCACGCATGAAAGACAGCAAGGTCGGCTCGATCTGCCGCTCCGCTTCGGCCCGCGTAATGCGCGGCGCACGCGGCAGTCCGAACGCATCGGCCACTTCGTCGAAGTACTCGCCCATTTTTAGCGATGAGTCGTCGGACGCGTGGACCACCCGCCCCGGCCGTCCGTGCGTGGCGAGTCGCACGAGGATCGCGGCCAGATCGTCGGCGTGAATGTGATTGGTGTAGACGTCGTCGGCATCGATCAGGGCCGGCGTGCCTCTTTCGAGCCGCGCGAGCGGCAGACGATTGCCCGCATAAATACCCGGAATTCGCGCGATGCTCGCCGTAACAGCGCCGCGCGCCGTCGCGCGCCGCAATTGCCGCTCGGCCGAGACACGGCGCTTGGCGCGCGCGTTGGCCGGCTGCGTCACACGCGTCTCGTCGATCCACGCGCCGCCGCAGTCGCCATAGACGCCCGTCGTGCTCGCGTACACCAGGCGCACGGGTGCGTGCGAACCAGCGGTCCGGCGCACCCCGTCGGGTACAATATCGGCTGTTTCAGATCCCGCCCACGAGGCACGAACGCGGCGCAACCGCCCAACTGGCGCCACCATGCCACGCGCGGCCCGTAGCGCTGAAGCGCGGCGCGCGCCTAGCGTAGCGAGCAAGGCGCGGGTACGGCGGTCGTCGTCGCCGGATTTCTGCGGCGGCGCGAGATGCAGCACCGTCGGCGCGAGGCCCGCGAGCCGTTTCAGGCTGCGGCGCACATCGAGATCGCCGACCAGCGGCGTGACGCCCGCCGTGCGAAGTTCGGCGCTGCGCCCGGCATGACTGGTCAGTGCAAAGACGTGCGCGCGCGGTTGTAGTAAGGGCACGCAGCGCATGCCCACATCGCCGCAACCTACGATCAACACACGTGGCCGGCGGAAGTTTCGTGTCGCTTTCATGGTGGACGCATTGTAGCCGTCAAGCGCGACAGGTATCGCGCGGTGGATACGGCGAGTCCGATAACGATTACCGACTTTTCGATTTCGAACACTCTATGGCATTTAACGTCACGCTCCGGCAAACCGGCCGGCAGTTTCAGGTGGAACAGGACGAACCGGTGCTGAGCGCCGCCTTGCGCCAGGGCATCGGCCTGCCCTACGGTTGCAAGAACGGCGCCTGCGGCTCATGCAAGGGCACTGTGGTCAGCGGCGAAATCGAGCAGCGCGCGCATTCGTCGTCGGCTTTGTCGAACGACGAAAAGACGCGCGGCATGGCGCTTTTCTGCTGCGCGACCGCCTGCACCGATCTCGAAGTGGACATTCGCGAAGTGGCCGGCGTCGGCGACGTGCAGGTCAAGAAGCTGCCGTGCCGCGTGAACGCAATCGAGCGCAAGGCCGACGACGTCATCGTGCTGAAGCTGCAATTGCCCGCCAATGAGCGTCTGCAATATCTCGCCGGTCAATACCTGGAATTCATTCTGAAAGACGGCAAGCGTCGCAGCTATTCCATGGCGAATGCACCGCACGCGGAAGGCCCGATCGAATTGCACATCCGTCACATGCCCGGCGGCGCTTTCACCGATCACGTATTCAACACCATGAAAGAGCGCGACATTCTGCGCTTCGAAGCGCCGCTCGGCACGTTCTTCCTGCGCGAAGATTCGGACAAGCCGATCGTGCTGCTCGCGTCGGGTACGGGCTTCGCGCCGCTGAAGGCGATCATCGAACACGCGGTGTTCAAGAACCTGAACCGGCCGATGACACTTTACTGGGGCGCACGCCGCAAGAAAGATCTGTATCTGCTCGAACTCGCCGAACAATGGGCGCGCGAGATTCCGAACTTCAAGTTCGTGCCGGTACTGTCGGAGCCGGACGCGAGCGACGCATGGACGGGCCGCGTCGGCTTCGTGCATCGCGCGGTGATCGAAGACTTGCCGGACCTGTCGGCGTATCAGGTGTATGCGTGCGGCGCGCCGGTGATGGTCGAGTCGGCGCAGCGCGATTTCACGCAGCATCATGGACTGCCGGAAGACGAGTTCTACGCGGATTCGTTCACGAGCGCGGCGGATCTGGCCAATCCGGTTTGATGGGAGGTGCGTCGGCGCGTGAGCGTCGGTGCTCGCCGTGTGCGTTTCTGGAAGCGCGGCTATGCAGACAGCCGCGCTTCGCGCATTGATGTTTCGCGGCGACGCATGTCTCGATTCCGAGCTAAATCATGCCCGCCTGACAAGCAGATCAACCCGCCGCCGTCACATCTTAGTCAGCCGCACATCCTATAATCGGCAAGCAACATCGCTTCTTTCGGCGGAAGAAATATCCGCCCGACGCAAATTCATGGTTTACACCAGCGCTTTCCTTGTCGTATTCTTTCGCGCATGAACCGCATCCAGTCCGAACTTCGACGTCGCCGCTCGCCGCTTCCCTAGGGACGCCGCTGGCTTCGTCACGGATTCGCGCCACACAAAGGCGCAAGCTGTTCGAATCATGAAAGCCACGGCATGCCGTGGCTTTTCTGTTTTTCCGGCTCTTATTTCGTAGTTGGCCAACTTCATCCACCCTTCACCCCCGCTGTCTGGAGCCTGCCGTCATGAATTTCAATGAGTATCCGATCGAGTCGCTGATGTACATCACGAACCGGCCCGAAATCGTTTTCACGCACGGCAAAGGCTCGTGGCTCTACGACAACAACGGCAAGCGATATCTGGACTTCATCCAGGGCTGGGCGGTGAACAGTCTCGGTCACTGCAACGACGGCATGATCGAAGCGCTGAACAAACAGGCGCAATTGCTCATCAACCCGTCGCCGGCCTTCTACAACGAGCCGATGGCAAAACTTGCCGGCCTGCTCACCCAGCACAGCTGCTTCGACAAGGTGTTCTTCGCGAACAGCGGCGCCGAAGCCAACGAAGGCGCAATCAAGCTCGCGCGCAAGTGGGGCAAGAAGTTCAAGGACGGCGCGTTCGAGATCATCACGTTCGACCACAGCTTCCACGGCCGCACGCTCGCCACCATGTCGGCCAGCGGCAAGCCGGGCTGGGACACGATCTACGCACCGCAAGTGCCGGGCTTTCCGAAGGCGGACCTGAACGACATCGCGTCGGTCGAGAAGCTCATCAACGCGAAAACCGTTGCCGTCATGCTCGAACCGATCCAGGGCGAAGGCGGCGTGATTCCCGCGACGCGCGAGTTCATGCAGCAACTGCGCGAGCTGACGAAAAAGCACAACCTGCTGCTGATCGTCGACGAAGTGCAAAGCGGCTGCGGCCGCGCGGGCACGCTGTTCGCGTACGAGTTGTCGGGCATCGAGCCGGACATCATGACGCTCGGCAAGGGCATCGGCGGCGGCGTGCCGCTCGCGGCGCTGCTCTCGAAGGCGGAGGTCGCCATTTTCGAAGCGGGCGACCAGGGCGGCACCTACAACGGCAATCCGTTGATGACGGCAGTCGGCTACTCGGTGATCTCGCAGCTCACCGCGCCGGGCTTCCTCGAAGGCGTGCGGGCGCGCGGCGAGTATCTGCGTTCGAAACTGCTGGAGTTGTCGGAAGAACGCGGCTTCAAGGGCGAACGTGGTGAAGGCCTGCTGCGCGCGCTGCTGCTCGGCAAGGATATCGGCAACCAGATCGTCGAAAAGGCGCGCGACATGCAGCCTGACGGCCTGCTGCTGAACGCGGCGCGTCCGAACCTGCTGCGCTTCATGCCGGCGCTGAATGTGACCACCGAAGAAATCGACCAGATGATGGCGATGCTGCGTTCGATTCTCGACACGCTGTAATCGACCAGGACAGCGTATATGACGTCGAGCGCAACATTATCGATCCGGTGCTTCGACGCGAGCGACACTGATGCCGTGGTCACGCTGTGGCAACAAGCCTTCCCTGAGTATCGGGACGCCACGAAGCCGCAGCGCAATCCGCATCTGTCGATCGCCAACAAGCTGGCGACGCAGCCGGAGCTGTTCTTTGTCGCGGCGCTCGGCGAACGCATCGTCGGCACGGTGATGGGCGGCTACGACGGCCATCGCGGCTGGCTGTATTCGCTCGCGGTGGATGAGTCGCTGCGCCGTCATGGAATCGGCACGCGTCTCGTCGCGCATGTCGAAAACGCGCTCACGCAGCGTGGCTGTCCGAAGCTGAATCTGCAGGTTCTATCCGCGAAGGCCGACGTGCGCGCGTTTTACGAGGCGCTCGGTTATCGCGCCGACGCGGTGATCAGTCTCGGCAAACGCCTGGGTGAATTGGCGGATCCCGTTGCCGCCAGCGCCTAGATTAGCGTTACGCCCAATGAAAAAGGTCGCATGCGAAAACGCATGCGACCTTTTTTCATATGCACAGCAAACTAACCGGGCTTATTCACCCAGATAAGCCGCCCGCACCTTCGGATCATCCAGCATCTGCTTCGCGTCACCCGACATCGTGACCAGACCCGAGTCCATCACGTAGCCGCGATTCGCCGCCTGCAACGCCAGACGCGCGTTCTGCTCGACCAGCAGCACGGTCATGCCTTCAGCCGAAATCGCCCGCACCACTTCGAAGATCTTCTCGACCATGATCGGCGACAGTCCCATCGACGGTTCGTCCAGCAGCAACAGCTTGGGACGCGAGATGATCGCGCGCGCCATGGCCAGCATCTGCTGTTCGCCGCCCGACAGCGTGCCCGCGTATTGCGTCGCGCGTTCTTTCAGACGCGGGAAGAAGCCGAACATGCGATCCACGTCTGCCTTGATGCCCTCCGTGTCGGTACGCAGATAAGCGCCCATCTGCATGTTCTCGACGATCGACATGCGCGCGAAGATGCCGCGCCCTTCCGGCACCATCGCGAGACCGCGCTTGAGCAACAGGTGCGGCGGAATGCCCTTGATCGACTCGCCCATGTACTCGATGTCGCCGATCGTGTACGGCTTCAGCCCCGTGATCGCCTTCATCGTCGTGGTCTTGCCCGCGCCGTTCGCGCCGATCAGCGTGACCAGTTCGCCCTGCGCGACTTCGAGATCGATACCCTTGACTGCCTGAATGCCGCCGTAATTGACCTGCAGGCCCTTGATTTTCAACATTGCCGTTGCCATTAGTGGACCCCCGCACCCAGATAAGCTTCGATCACCTTCGGATCCTTCTGCACGTCCTGCGGCAGACCCTGAGCAATCACCTTGCCGTAGTCGAGCACCGTCATCTGGTTGCACAGACCCATCACGAGTTTCACGTCGTGTTCGATCAGCAGGATCGTCTTGCCGTCGGCGCGGATCTTGTCGAGCAGCTTGGTCAGCTCGACCTTTTCCGTCGCGTTCATGCCGGCAGCCGGTTCGTCCAGCGCGAGCAGCTTCGGATCCGTTGCCAATGCGCGGGCGATTTCCAGACGGCGCTGGTGACCGTACGACAGATTGCGCGACGTGTAGTCCGCGTACTGCGCAATGCCGACGTACTCCAGCAGTTCGATCGCGCGTTCCTTGATTTCACGCTCTTCCTTGCGCTCCGCGGGCGTCTGGAACACCGCGCCCAGCAGACCGTGCTTCGTGCGCACGTGGCGCCCGACCATCACGTTTTCCAGCGCGGTCATGCCGCCAAAGAGACGGATGTTCTGGAACGTACGCGCAATGCCCGCCTTCGCCACCTGATACACAGCGGTCGGCGTGTACGGCGTGCCGTCGAGCTTGAACTCGCCCGAATCCGGCGTGTACAGGCCCGTGATCACGTTGAAGAAGGTGGTCTTGCCGGCGCCGTTCGGGCCGATCAGACCGTAAATCTGGCCCGACTTGATCTCGAGACCGACATCGGACAGCGCCTGCAAACCGCCGAAGCGTTTGTTCACGCCTTTGACGGACAGTCGAATGTTATCGCTCATATTTATTCTCCCAGTCCGTTAGGCCCGCACCGGCTTCTTGCCGTTACGCTTCGACAGTTTCGCGATCTTGTCTTCATGCTTGGGCGACGGCCACAAGCCTTCGGAGCGGTACAGCATGATCAGCACCATGGCGAGTGCGTAGACCAGCTGACGGATCACTTCCGTATCGACGATTTCGTGGCCGAAGATCATGTTCTGCAGCGGACCCATCGTCGAGCGCAGGAATTCCGGCAGCACCGCGAGCAGCACCGCGCCGAGAATCACGCCCGGAATGTGGCCCATACCGCCCAGCACCACGCACGCCAGCACCACGATCGATTCCGGCAGCGTGAACGATTCCGGCGACACGAAGCCCTGGAACGAACCGAACATCGCGCCCGACAGGCCGCCGAACGACGCGCCCATCGCGAAAGCCAGCAGCTTCACGTTACGGGTGTTGATGCCCATTGCCTTGGCGGCGATTTCGTCTTCGCGGATCGCGGCCCATGCACGGCCGATACGCGAGTGCTGCAAACGCGTACACACCCAGATCACCAGCAGCGCGGCGAGCACGAACAGGTAGTAGTACGAGTAGACCGACGGGAACTGGAAGCCGAACAGCGAGTGCGTCTGCGCGAGGCTGAAGTCGCCCACGTGCACCGGGTCGATCGCCGTGATCCCCTTCGGACCGTTGGTGATGTTCACCGGACGGTCGAGGTTGTTCAGGAAGATCCGCACGATTTCCCCGAAGCCCAACGTCACGATGGCGAGGTAGTCGCCCCGCAGACGCAGCGTCGGTGCGCCGAGAATCACGCCGAAGAACGCGGCAACCGCCATCGCACAAGGCACGATGATGAGGAACGGCACATGCAGGCCATTCGGCGCGAGATGCGCGATCCACTCGAACTGCGACGCCAGGTGCGGTGAGCTCAGCAACGCGGACGTATAGGCGCCGACCGCGTAGAACGCGATGTAGCCCAGGTCAAGCAGGCCGGCGAAGCCGACCACCACATTGAGGCCGAGCGCGAGCATCACGTACAGCATCGCGAAGTCGAGCACGCGGACCCAGTAGTTGCCGCCTGCCGTGCCGATGATCATCGGCGCCGCGATCACGAAGATCGCGGTGATGATGCCCACCGTCAGCGTCTTGGTGAGGTTCTTCTCAGGGATGAGCGTCGTGGACGGCTCGATCGGTTGAATTGAGGTCATGTTTGCTTTCTCCCAGGATCAGGCGCGATCCGCAACGCGTTCGCCGAGCAGGCCCGACGGACGGAACACCAGCACGATGATCAGCACGATAAAGGCGAACACGTCCTGATAGTTACTACCGAACACACCGCCGGTGAGGTTGCCGATATAGCCGGCGCCAAGCTGTTCGATCAGGCCCAGAATCACGCCGCCGACCATCGCGCCGCCGAGATTGCCGATACCGCCGAGCACCGCCGCGGTAAAGGCCTTCAGGCCGGGGATGAAGCCCATATAGAAGTGTGCGTTGCCGTATTCCGACGCGATCATCACGCCGGCCAGAGCGGCAAGCGCCGAGCCGATCATGAAGGTGGCCGAGATCACGAAGTTCGGGTTCACGCCCATCAGCGACGCGTTACCCGGGTTCTCGGCGATCGCCCGCATCGCACGGCCGAGCTTGGTCTTGTGAACCAGCAGCAGCAGGCCGCCCATCACGAGGAACGCCACCACGATGATCACGATTTCGGTCATCGAGATCACGGCGCCAGGCGTCGTGTCCGTGGCCTTGATCACGTTCAGCGGGTCGGTGGGCAACAGCTGCGGGAACGGCAGCGGATTGCGCGACCAGATCATCATGGCCAGCGTCTGCAGCAGGATCGACACGCCGATCGCCGTGATCAGCGGGGCGAGACGCGGTGCTTTACGCAACGGCCGGTAGGCCACGCGCTCGATCGTGTAACCGACCGCCGCGCACACAATGGCCGCGATGATCAGTGCGATGACGAGCGTCGGCACATTGCCGAGGCCGGGGAAGTGGTTCTGCAGCACGCCTATGGCTGAGAGCGCAACCATCGCGCCCACCATCAACACATCGCCGTGAGCGAAGTTGATGATGCCCAGAATGCCGTAAACCATCGTATAGCCCAGTGCGATGATGGCGTAAACGCTGCCAAGCACCAGCCCGTTGAGAACCTGCTGGATGAAGATATCCATTTAATGCTCCTTAGCCCGTGCGACTGGATTCGCGTTCTTCATCAGCCGGTGGGCGGTGATGCGGTACGCCAATCTCAACGGCACTGCGGGTACTGATGTAAAAGACCGGTAAGGGTTATCCGCTGCCGGTTCGCCTTGGCGACTGGATGACAGTCGCGGGCTCGCCTTGGGCGGATGCAAAAACGGCACCGTTGGGTGGTTTCGGTGCCGTCAGGCTGAACGTCCCGTCATCACATCTTCACGACGTCGAGGACCGTTTTTTTACCGTCCTTGAAGTCGTAAAGCGTAATGGCGCCCTCTTTCAAATCACCCTTGTCGTCGAACGCGATGTGACCGATTAACCCGTTGTAATCAGTCGACGGCATCGCAGCCAGCACCTTGGGCGCCTCGATCGAATTAGCGCGCTTCATTGCATCGACAATCACGTACACAGCGTCATACGTGAACGGTGCGTAAATCTGCACCGGTGTGTGGAAGCGGTCCTCGTACTTCTTTTCGAAGTCCGCTCCCTTGTCCATCTTCGAAAGCGCGAGGCCCGCTTCCGAACAGACCAGGTTTTGCACGGCGGTTCCCGCCAGCTCACCCACCTTGTCGGTACACACACCGTCGCCGCCAAGGATTTTTGCCCTGATACCGAGCGCTGCCGCCTGCTTCGTGAACGGCCCGCCCGTCGCGTCCATGCCGCCGAACATGATCACGTCCGGCTGAACACTCTTGATCTTTGTGAGGATGGCCCGGAAATCCGTGGCCCGGTCGTTCGTCGCTTCCCGCGCGACGATCTTCGCTCCGCTCGCCTGTACGGTCTTCGCGAATTCGTCCGCGAGCCCCTTACCGTAGGCGGTTGCATCGTCCACTACCGCGATGCGTTTGGCGCCCAACGCCTTCGTGGCGTAATCGGCGAGCGCCGGACCTTGCTGCGCGTCGGTGGCGACGACCCGGTAGGTCGTCTTGAAACCCTGCTGCGTGTACGCCGGATTCGTCGACGACGGCGAGATCTGCACGATGCTGGCATCGCTATAGATCTTCGAAGCCGGAATCGACACGCCCGAATTCAGGTGACCGACCACCGCCACCACATGATCGTCGACCAGCTTTTGCGCGACCGCCGTGCCCGTTTTAGGGTCCGCGGCGTCGTCTTGCGCATCCAGCACCAACTGGATCTTGTGGCCGTCAATGGTCAAACCCTGCGTATTGATTTCCTCGACCGCCAGACGCGCGCCGTTTTCGTTGTCCTTACCGAGATGCGCAATCCCGCCCGTCAAAGGGGCCGCATGACCGATCTTCACGATAGTCGCTTCAATAGCGGGTGCCGATACCGCCTTCGCCGCCGATGCACCCGCTCCCGCCTCGCCATCCTGTTTCTTGCCGCACGCAGTCAACAACACGACCGCGGCCGCGATGGACACGGCGTAAGCAAACTTGACTCGCATTAAGTAGGTCTCCTGCGCCTTGCAAAATCTATTGTTCGGGGACCCTAAGGCCTTGAGAACGCGCGCATTGTAACTCCAATTTTGCGACGGGCAATATTGTTGAACCGGTGGGGTTTTCCTGCATTGCAACCTTATTTTGAGAACGAAACCCACCAAAAGGCGCAACCCGGTTGCGACTGTTTTTCGTGCATCAGTTGCACCATCGTCGCACCCAATGGCATCAAGTGTTGCGGCGAATTTCCTGCACGCCCGATTTCACCGAGCCTCGCGTTAGGTATTACGTTTCTACCGATATCGAGATACACGCACTATCTTAGTGCGTCAAAAAAACATGTAGTCCGTTTGGCCCCTATAAAACGGGGCCGCATCACAGTTAAAGGTATAAAAATTCGGATCACATTTCAAAGAAATTTGTGTGAGAGGACACCAAAACAGGCTGAAACCGATGATCTGACACCTTTATTCTTACATGCTGCCTGAGGTTCGGACATAAAAAAAGCGCGCCCTTGGGCGCGCTTTTCTTTCAGCAGTCAGCGGATTGTCAGGCTGGCAGACCCAAACCACGCGGCAGCGGAAATGCGATGTTCTCCTCGATGCCTTCCAGCGCGCGCACGTTGCGCACGCCGAGCTCACGCAGACGGGCGATCACCGCCTGCGCCAGCACCTCCGGCGCCGAGGCGCCAGCCGTGACACCAATGCGGCGCTTGCCTTCGACCCACACCGGATCGATCTGATCTGGCGAGTCCACCATATAAGCAGGCACACCGAGCTTTTCGGCCAACTCGCGCAGCCGGTTGGAATTCGAGCTATTCGGGCTGCCCACCACGATCACGACGTCGCACTGCGGCGCCATGAACTTCACCGCATCCTGGCGGTTTTGCGTGGCGTAGCAGATATCCTGCTTTTTCGGTTCGCGGATGGACGGGTATTTGGCCTTCAAGGCGTTGATGATCTGCGCGGCGTCGTCAACCGACAGGGTGGTTTGCGTAACGAAGGCGATCCGCTCGGGATCGGCCAACTGCAACGCCTGCACGTCTTCGATGTCTTCCACCAGATGCATGCCCTCGCCCGCCTGGCCCATCGTGCCTTCCACTTCAGGATGACCCTTGTGGCCGATCATGACGATGTCGAAACCGTCCTGGCGCATCTTCGCGACTTCGATATGCACCTTGGTCACGAGCGGACACGTAGCGTCGTACACACGCAGCCCGCGAGTCTCGGCCTCGGAACGCACAGCCTTCGACACGCCATGCGCGCTGAAAATGACCGTATTGCCGGCCGGCACCTCTTCCAGCCGCTCAATGAAGATCGCACCCTTCTTGCGCAGATCCTCGACTACATAGGCGTTATGGACGATTTCATGACGCACGTAGATCGGCGAGCCATGCAGCTTGATAGCCCGCTCGACGATCTCGATCGCCCGGTCGACGCCGGCGCAGAACCCGCGCGGCTGCGCCAGCAGGATCTCGGTTTCAGCAAGAGTCGTGTCCGTGATGCTCATGTTTACAGAATCCCGATGATTTTCACTTCGAACGCCAGCGTCTGGCCGGCAAGCGGGTGGTTGAAATCGAACAGGGCCGACGTTTCGCCGACTTCTTTCAGGACGCCCGCGTAACGACCGCCACCCGGCGCGTTGAATTCGACCAGATCACCCGGCGAAAAATCCTCGCCGATCATGCTGTTTTCTCGCAGCGTGGCGAGCGAAACGCGCTGGATCAATTCCGGATTGCGGGGACCGAACGCCTGGTCCGGCGCTAGCTGAAAGGTCGAATGGTGGCCCACCTTCAAACCCAGCAGAATATCTTCCAGCGGCGGCGCCAGCTGGCCGGCGCCGAGCAGCAGCGTGGCCGGCTTGTCGCTGAAGGTACTGATGACTTCGGCGCCATCGGCAAGGGAAAGCCGGTAGTGAAGCGTCACGTGTGAACCGGGTTTCACTTCGGAAATGTCGATGATGCTCATGCAATGCTCGCTCAGTCGAAGCGCGCTGCACGCGTGCGCCGCTGGCGCAGTCGACGCGTGTGGCAAACCGTCGGGGTGCCTTGCGCAAAGCGCCTATTGTAAGCCACATAGCGGGCGGCGGCTTGCGCGCGTCGCGCGCATTGCCGCGCGGCCGCAGCGCAGGGCCATGCCCCAAACCCCAAGCGGAGGACACTATATATATGGCAGATCACGCCACCCTGATTGACGATGCACCCGTTGTCACGACCGCACACAACCCCGAACTGCCCGACCCGGAGGCTTGCGGCGCGCCTGCGGCGAGGCCGCTAGTGCGAGGTAAATGGCTTAAAAACGACATGCCGCGCGAGCGGCTGATCGAACAGGGGCCCGGCGTGCTGTCGGATACCGAGATGATCGTGCTGATACTGGGCTCGGGACTGCCGGGCCACGACGTTTTCAATGTCGCGCGTGCGTTGCTGAACCGCTTCGGCTCGCTGCGCGCGATGCTCGATGCGACCTACACGGACTTCGACGGCCTGCGCGGCATTGGCCCGGCGAAAAAAGCACAGCTGCTCGCCATCATGGAAATGGCGCGACGCTCGCTAGTCGGTAAAATGCGCACGCGCTCGCTGATGAATTCGCCCGAAGCCGTGGAAAGCTACCTGCGCCTGCTGATCGGTGGCCGTGCGCAGGAGGTTTTCGTGTCGCTTTTTCTCGACGCCCGGCATCGGCTGATTCGCTGCGAAGAAAGCGCCCAGGGCACGCTCACGCGCATGGCGGTGTATCCGCGAGAAATCGTGAGGCGCGCACTGTGCCTGAATGCGGCCAGCCTGATCGTCGCGCATAATCACCCCTCTGGCGCCGTCCAGCCAAGCGCAAGCGACTGCCGGTTGACGCACACACTGCGCGACGCCCTCACGCTGATCGATGTGCAACTGGTCGATCATCTGGTGATCGGCGCCGACAGCGTCTACTCCTTCGCCCGTGCTGGCTGGCCGTGACACGGCACGAACCGGGTCGCGCAGAGGTCGCGCCATATGCGGCATCGCAAATAAGGTTTGATTTTGCGGCTTTTTTTCTGCTAGAATTCCGGTTTGCCTATTTCCAACCCCCTGTTCCGAAGCCACCAAGGCGTTCCGGAAAGGAAACGTGTCTAAAGTTGTATCAACAACTCGGCGCGGCTCTTTTCGGGAAACTTTCACGGCGTTCGAACTCAGAATTAGCGTATTAGGAGTGCTCTCATGGCACGCGTATGCCAAGTAACTGGGAAAGCGCCGATGAGCGGCAACAACGTTTCCCACGCGAACAACAAAACCAAGCGCCGGTTCCTGCCGAACCTGCAAAACCGCCGTATTTGGGTGGAAAGCGAAAACCGTTGGGTGCGTCTGCGCGTTTCGAACGCCGGCCTGCGCCTGATCGACAAGAACGGTATCGACGCTGTGCTCGCAGATCTGCGCGCACGCGGTGAAGCCTAAGGAGTAAATCATGGCGAAAGGCGCACGCGACAAGATCAAGTTGGAATCGACCGCAGGCACGGGTCACTTCTACACGACGACGAAGAACAAACGCAACATGCCGGAAAAGATGCTGATCAAGAAGTTTGATCCGGTCGTCCGTAAGCACGTTGAGTACAAGGAAACCAAGATCAAGTAAGTCTTGGCTCCTGCCTGACGAAGGCAAAAGACATGCAGAAAAGCCTCGCACTCGTGCGAGGCTTTTTTGTTTTTGGCTGCCGTCTTTGTTCTGGTCTTTGCGTTGCCGCATCTCCATTTGCGTCGCCGTCTCTCCATATTCTCCCACGCGAACAGTCTTATGCCGTTCGGCCAGCTTTCCCTCGTCCGTCGCGGCGCGTATCCTTTCTCGTTTTAGCGGCGAGCGAATCGCACGCCGTCAACGCAAAACGAAAGACGGAGATGTAGGCAATGGAATTCGATGTGGCGATTGTCGGTAGCGGTCTGGCGGGGTTGAGCGTGGCGCTCAATCTTGCGCAGAACCGGCGCGTTGCAGTGGTCGCCAAGCGATCGATGACCGAAGGCGCGAGCGACTGGGCGCAGGGCGGCATCGCGGCGGTTCTGGACTCGGCGGACAGCATTGAGAATCACGTCAGCGATACGCTGATCGCCGGTGGCGGCCTGTGCGACGAGGCGGCAACGCGCTTTATCGTCGAACATGGGCGTGCCGCGATCGAATGGCTGATCGCGCAAGGCGTGCCGTTCACCAAAGACGACGCCGCCGAGCTCGGCTTCCACCTCACGCGCGAAGGCGGCCATAGCCATCGCCGGATCATTCATGCAGCAGACGCCACGGGCCATGCGGTAGTGGCCACGCTCAGCGAGCGGGTGCGCCGTCATCCGAACATCACACTTCTCGAAGATCACTACGCAATCGACCTCATCACGTCCGACCGCCTCGGTTTGCCAGGACGGCGCTGTCACGGCCTTTACGCGCTCGATCTGCAAAGCGGCCGCACCGTCACGATCGAGGCGCCGCATACCGTGCTCGCCACTGGCGGCGCCGGCAAGGTGTATCTCTACACCACGAATCCCGACACCGCGACCGGCGACGGCATTGCGATGGCGTGGCGGGCCGGTTGCCGCGTGTCGAATATGGAGTTCATCCAGTTCCATCCGACCTGCCTGTTTCATCCATATGCGAAGTCGTTTCTGATTTCGGAAGCAGTACGCGGCGAAGGCGGCATTCTCAAACTGCCGGACGGCACGCGCTTCATGCCGAACCACGACGAACGCGCCGAACTCGCGCCGCGCGATATCGTCGCGCGGGCGATCGACTTCGAAATCAAGAAGCGTGGCATTGATTGCGTGTATCTGGACATCAGCCATCAACCGCCGGAATTCCTGCGTGAACACTTCCCGACAATTCTGGCGCGCTGCCTGGAATTCGGCATCGACATCACCAAGGAAGCGATTCCGGTCGTGCCGGCCGCGCACTACACGTGCGGCGGCGTCGTAACCGATCTGGCAGGACGCACTGACCTGGCCGGGCTCTATGCCGTCGGCGAAACGTCGTGCACGGGCCTGCATGGCGCGAACCGGCTTGCCAGTAATTCGCTGCTGGAGTGCCTCGTGACCGGACGCTCCGCAGCACAGGCTATCGAAGAAGAAGGTTTTAGCGCCGCCGTCCATGCGCCGCTGCCGGATTGGGACGAGAGCCGCGTGTCCGATCCGGACGAAGAAGTCGTGGTTGCGCACAACTGGGACGAACTGCGCCGGCTGATGTGGAATTACGTCGGCATCGTACGGACCGACAAGCGCCTCGCACGAGCCAAGCACCGGCTCGCCCTGCTGCGTGACGAGATCCACGAGTATTACGCGAACTTCAAGGTGAGCCGCGACCTGCTCGAATTGCGCAATCTGGTCGATGTAGCGTCGTTGATCGTCGAGGGCGCGCGTTCGCGGCGTGAGAGCCGCGGCTTGCACTTCAGCCGTGACTGGCCGGCGACATTGCCCAAAGCGCTGCCGACGGTGCTCTCGCCGGAGCATGTCCGCAACCGCAACGTGTGACTGGGGTGAGCTGAAACGAAAAGGCCATCGCCGGGGTGATGCGGCGATGGCCTTTTTGCGATTCTCTACAACCGGCTGCGTTCGAACGTCAGACGATCCGCATCGAGTAATCCGTTGCGCGCACGTCTTTGGTCAGCGCGCCGATCGACACACGATCAACACCGGTTTCCGCAATCGTGCGCACCGTATCGAAGTTCACACCGCCCGACACCTCCAGCACCGCTCGCCCTGCCGTAATGCGCACTGCTTCGCGCATCGCATCGAACGAAAAATTGTCCAGCAGAATGGATTGCGCGAGATGCGACAGCGCAGTTTCCAGTTGCGCGAGCGTCTCGACTTCGATCTGGATCGACACACCGGCATTCAGAGCCAGCGCCGCGTCCATGGCCGCGCCCACGCCGCCAGCCGCGGCAATGTGGTTTTCCTTGATGAGAATGCCGTCGTACAGCGCGAGACGTTGATTCGCCCCGCCGCCCACGCGAACCGCGTATTTCTGCGCGAGCCGCAAGCCCGGCAACGTCTTGCGCGTATCGAGTACGCGCGTTCGCGTGTGAGCGATGGCGTCGACATAACGGCGTGTCGCGCTTGCCACGCCCGAGAGCAATTGCAGGAAGTTCAGCGCGTTGCGTTCCGCCGTCAACAATGCGCGCACGGGTCCGCGCATTTCACAGACCGTTGTATCGGCCTTCATGGCGTCGCCTTCACGATAGCGCCACTGGACTTCGATACGCGGATCGACCTGGCGCATCACCGCGTTGAACCACGGCACGCCGCATAGCACCGCATCCTCACGCACGATGATGCGCGCGTCGCGCACTTCTTCCGCGGGAACGAGCCGGCCCGTCTGGTCGCCCGCGCCGACGTCTTCGGCCAGTGCATCGGCGACGTTGCGCGCCAATGCGGCGTCGAATGCCGCACCATACTGCGCCTGAATTTCAGCGAACAGCGGCGACACCGCGTCGACTTGATTGCGCTCAACCGCCCCCATTACGCTGCTCCCACATTCGAATACAGTTGGGTGTCGCGTGCAAGATCGCCGCTCGCCTGCACGCGCTTCTTGTGACGCGCCGCGAAGTCCAGCATCCGGTCGATCGGCAAACGCGCCCGCTCGCCGATCGCACGATCGACGAAAATCTCGTTGTGCCCGCGCTCGAGCACGTCGGCCAGATTCGCGAGGCCATTCATTGCCATCCACGGGCAGTGCGCGCAACTCTTGCAGGTCGCGCTATTGCCGGCGGTCGGCGCGGCAATCAAGGTCTTGCCGGGCGCGGCGAGCTGCATTTTGTGCAAGATGCCGAGATCGGTCGCCACGATGAAATGCGTCGCGTCGAGCTTCTGCGCGGCGTCGATCAACTGCGTGGTCGAGCCGACCACATCCGCCTGCGCAACAACATTGGCTGGCGACTCCGGGTGGACCAACACTTTCGCGCCCGGATATTCGGCGCGCAGCAAATCGAGTTCGATGCCCTTGAATTCGTCGTGCACCAGACACGAACCTTGCCACAGCAGCATGTCCGCGCCAGTCTTGTTCTGGATATAACTGCCCAGGTGGCGGTCCGGCGCCCAGATAATCTTTTCGCCACGCGCGTGCAGATCGGCAACGATCTCCAGCCCAATCGACGACGTCACCATCCAGTCGGCGCGCGCCTTCACAGCAGCGCTCGTGTTCGCATAGACGACCACGGTGCGATCCGGGTGCGCGTCGCAAAAAGCCGAGAATTCATCGACCGGGCAGCCCAGATCGAGCGAGCAGGTCGCATCCAGGTCCGGCATCAGAATGCGCTTGTCCGGACTCAGAATTTTCGCCGTCTCGCCCATGAATCGCACACCCGCGACGACGAGCGTTTGCGCCTCATGATCACGCCCGAAGCGCGCCATCTCCAGCGAATCGGCCACGCAGCCGCCGGTCTCGTCGGCAAGCTCCTGTAATTCCGCGTCGACATAATAGTGCGCGACAAGCACCGCTTTCTCGCGCTCGAGCAATGCGCGGATGCGTGCCTTCAGCGCCACCTTCTGTTCCGCCGACGGCATGTCGGGCACCTTCGCCCACGCCTGCCCGATTCCGCAGGTTGTGCCCTGCGCCTGCGGCCGGTCGTATTCGACGGTCCTGATCGCCTGCTGATCCATGATCTCCTCTGCCTTCGCTCTGCCGCCGCGGACTATCAATCGCGTGTCGTCGCAGTTTCCGCGGCCCAAAAAGCAAAACCCCGCCAACGCGGGGTTTTGTGACGTACTGAGATTTTAATGGATTTCGCTATCAGGCATAACGGCGCAATCTCATCGCGAACTCTTGCAGCGCTTTAATGCCGCTTTGCTCAGCGCGATGACACCAGTCCTGCAACTGGATCAGCAACTGATCGCGCGATGCATTGGAGCGTTCCCACATGGCGGCCAACTCATTGCGCATGTCGATATACGTCTTGAGTTTCTGGCTGCTCGCGAAAATTTGCGGCAGTTGGCGCTTCTGCGGTTCGTCGAGACCGGCTTCTTCCTTGTGGAACCAGCTACGCGCACCGCGCATGAGCTGATATTTTTCGCGCGCACCGACTTCCTTCAAATGCGCCAACTCCTGACGATAGGCGCGCTTGAGCGCCTTGCCGTAACGCGCCATGACTTCGTAGCGGTTGGCCAGCACGGCTTGCAGCGTGTCCTGATCGAGCACCAGCTTACCCGTGGTCAGGCGCGGCGTAGGCGCAACCTTCTTCACCTTGGCCAGACGGAAAGCCGACAGGATACGGATGTACATCCAGCCGATATCGAACTCATACCATTTGTTCGACAGCTTGGCCGACGTCGCATACGTGTGATGATTGTTATGCAACTCTTCACCGCCAATGATGATGCCCCACGGGAAAATGTTGGTGCTGGCATCCGACGAATTGAAGTTGCGGTAACCCCAGAAGTGCGCCAGGCCATTGACCACGCCGGCAGCCCAGAACGGGATCCACACCATTTGCACGGCCCAGATCGTCAGACCGACGACGCCGAACAGCGCGACGTTCAGCACCATCATCAGGCTTACGCCGAGGATCGGGTACTTGGTGTAGACGTTACGCTCCATCCAGTCGTTCGGCGTGCCGTGACTGAACTTGCGCATCGTTTCTTCGTTTTTCGCTTCGGTGCGATACAGTTCCGCGCCTTCGAGCAGCACCTTCCAGATGCCGCGCGTTTGCGGGCTGTGCGGATCTTCTTCCGTCTCGCATTTGGCGTGATGCTTACGGTGAATCGCAGCCCATTGGCCGGTCAACATGCCCGTGGTCATCCACAGCCAGAAACGGAAAAAATGACTGACGACCGGATGCAGCTCCAGCGCTCGGTGCGCCTGGCAGCGATGCAGATAGACCGTCACGCCGATGATCGTGATGTGCGTCGCGATCGCCGTGTACAGCACGAGTTGCCACCACGAGAAGTGCAACAGACCGTGGGCAAGAAAATCGAGCAAAGAATTCAACAAGGCAATTTACCTGTGGAACGAGAGGTACGAGATACACGCAAATTGCGCGTGTCAAGAAAGTGAAAGCATACAGCGGGATTGGACGTTATTCTACTGGAACCGTTCCAAGTGTTTGTAACAAATAGGGATTTTTTGTGCAGCGTCAACAGAAGCCGCGCCCCCAAGGTCTCTCCGGGACCCGGCGGCGCGCTCGAAGTGCCCGTCAGTAGGTGCTGCCCGCCTGATCGACCGATGGGGCGGTCATTGTTACCGGATGCGGCATGCCGTCGCGCACGTTGCCGACGATTCGCACTTCGCGCTGAGCGAACGGAATCGAGATGTCGTGCTCGGAGAACAGACGCCAGATATTGCGATTGATGGCCGAGCGCACGCCCGAGGTCCCGGTGGCAGCGTCCTCGATCCAGAAACCCAGTTCGAGGTTGATGCCGTCCGCGCCGAAACTCGCCAGATACGGGGTCGGCGCCGGCTCCTGCAGCACCCGCGGCACGTCGGCGGCGGCCTGCGCGAGCAGCGCCATCGCCTGCTCGACATTGCACGTGTACGCGACCTGCACGGCCACCTTCGCGTAGCCGCGCGTCAGATATGACGACTGGTTCTGCACCACGTCGGTAATCAGTTTCTCGTTCGGGATCAAGGTTTCGATGCCGTCGAGCCCACGCACCACGGTGTAGCGTGTGCGGATCTGCGTGACCATGCCCTGCAGGCCGCTCACGTTGATCGTGTCGCCAATGCGCAGGGACCGGTCGATCAGGATGATGAATCCCGACACGTAGTTGCTGGCGATCTTCTGCAGACCGAAGCCCAGCCCAACACCCAGCGCGCCGCCGAACACGCCCAGCACGGTAATATCGATGCCGACCAGCGACAGACTGATCAGCACAGCCGCCAGCACGAACGCCGCCCGGCCCACCCGCGCCACCACCACTTTCAGATTGGCGTCGAGCGTTTTCGAGCGCATCAGGCGGTCTTCGAACGCGGATCCGAGCCACATCGCCACGATCATCGTCACGCATACCCACAGCAGGCCCGTGATGAGCGAGAGCAGCGTCATGTGCGCGTTGGCGACGCGGAACTGAACGCTCCCCATCCACGCGATCACGTCGTCCTGAATGCCCATGACCGTGAGCACCATGCCGACCCACACGATCAGCGAGACGATCTTCTCGACGAGGAAGAGCCAAGGGTGAGTCTCGCCGTCATGGCTGAAAACCCGCCGCGCGAAGAAAAACACAATGTAAATCAAGCCGATGCCGAACAGCGGCACCAGGGCCAGATCGAGCAGCGCAGTGTGCATGAACTGCCCGGTGATCGAGCGCGCGAGCCAGACGAGGCTCGCGCCAATCAACGGAAAAAAGGCGCGGTTCAGGCTTTCCGCGCCGAAGCGCAAGGTCTGGTAACGCGTCTGGCGACGCAGATCCAGCGCGCGGCGTAGCAGGCGGGCGAGCAGCCACGCGATTGCCAGCGTCCCGAGCAGGACGCCGACTTGCCACAGCATGACCGGCTGACCGAAGTCGCGCGCGAGGTCGCTGAACATATGAGGAAAAAGACGGTTTTGCATGATGTCGCTGAACTCGCCGACGCCCTGCCGGGTTCAGGAAACGAACCCGCGAGCGCCGGCAAAAGCCTCTTGCTTAGCTCTGGCGTTCCAGCACGGCGGCGAAGAAACCGTCCGTTGCGTGGCGGTGCGGCCACATGGAAAGGTAATCGCCCATTTCCAGATCGATGCGCTGCTCGGCCAGCACGTCGCGCGCGGGCACCAGAGCGAAATCCGGATGATCGGCGAGGAACTGCTGCACCACCGCTTCGTTTTCGGCTTCCAGAATCGAGCAGGTCGCGTAGACCAGGCGGCCGCCCTTCTTCACCAGCCGGGCGGCGCTCGCCAGGATCGACGCCTGCTTCGGCGCCAGCTCGGCCACCGATTCCGGCGACTGGCGCCACTTCAGGTCGGGGTTGCGGCGCAGCGTGCCGAGGCCGCTGCACGGCGCGTCGACCAGCACGCGGTCGATCTTGCCCGCAAGACGCTTGATCTTGGCGTCGTGTTCACTGTCGATCAGCACGGGGTTCACATTCGACAAGCCGCTGCGCGCGAGGCGCGGCTTGAGCTTGGCGAGACGCCGCTCGGAAATATCGAACGCATAGAGCCGCCCGGTGGAGCGCATCGCCGCGCCCAGCGCGAGCGTCTTGCCGCCCGCGCCCGCGCAGAAGTCGACGATCATCTCGCCGCGTTTGGGCGCGACCAGCGAGCACAGCAGCTGGCTGCCTTCGTCCTGCACTTCGACCCAGCCATGCTGGAACGCGTCGAGCTTGGTGAGCGGCGGCTTGCCGACCACGCGCACGCCGAATGGTGCGAACGGCGTCGGGCCGGCCTCGATGCCCGCCTTCGACAGCGCGTTGAGCACGTCGTCGCGGCTCGCCTTGATCGGGTTCGAGCGCAAATCCAGCGGCGCCGGATAGTTCAGCGCCGCGGCCAGTTGCGCCAGCTCATCGGGTTCGAAACGCTTGCTGAGCGCCTGATAGATCCAGTCGGGCAGATTCAGGCGAATCCGCAGCGGCAGGCTTTCAGGGTCGATCTTCGCGACGTGTTCGAGCCATTTCGACTCGGACTCCGACACGAAAGGCTTGAGCGCCGTGCGCCCCGCCGTCTGCATCAGGCCGAGCAAAGCCATGCGGCGCGCCGGGCTGCCGGCGCCGCTCTCCGCCAGATGGGCGAATTCCATCCGGCGGCGCAGCACCGCGAAAACCGCCTCGGCGATCACGCCGCGTTCGCCGTGCCCGAGCTTCGGGTGAGCGCGGAAGAAGCGGCTCGTGGTGGCGTCGGCCGGGCCGGTGAATTTCAGGACTTCAGCCAACAAAGTCTCAGTTTGTCCAATCAGAAAACCATGCAATCTCATGCGCCCTCTCCGGCGGTGTGACCGGCAAAGAGCCATTGCGGCTCCGGCGGCGTAAGCGTGACACGCAGGCCGTTCAGAGCAAGGCGCCCTTCGACGAACCAGCGCACCGCGCGTGGATAAATGATGTGTTCGGTTGCCAGCACGCGCTCGGCGAGCGTGGCGGGCGTGTCGCCGGTTTCGACGGGAACCGCCGACTGCACGACGATCGGCCCGTGATCCAGTTGCGACGTGACAAAATGCACGGACGCGCCGTGCAGCCGCACGCCCGCGTCGAGCGCCTGCTGATGGGTTTTCAGACCCGGAAAGCTCGGCAGCAGCGACGGATGCACATTCAGCATGCGCCCGGCGTAGCGGTCGACGAAACCGGCTGTCAGCACGCGCATGAAACCGGCGAGCACCACCAGATCGGGCGCGAAGCTGTCGATTTGCTGGGCCAGCTCGGCGTCGAAGCTGTCGCGATCGGGAAACTGGCGGTGGTCGACCACCGCCGTGGCAATGCCGTGCGACGCCGCGAACGCAAGGCCCGCGGCATCAGGACGGTTGGCAATCACGGCGGCGACTTGTGCGGGCCAAGCCTCGTCCGAGCAGGCTCGAACGATGGCTTCCATGTTGCTTCCCCGTCCGGAAATCAGGATGACGAGTTTTTTCATCCGCGGATTTTATCATTCGGGGACACCGAAACCGTGACGCGCCGCCGTCCACTGCGCTGAACGTTTATAATCGTTTGTTTTGCGGCACCCCGGCCGCGTCACCTCAAACCCGCTATCGTGAGAGTCTTCCGCGGTCTTCCCAATGCTGAAAGCCGTGCGCCCTGCGCACTGACCATCGGCAACTTCGACGGTGTCCACCGCGGCCATCAGGCTTTGCTCGCCCATGTGCGGGCGGCTGCCGATGCGCGCGGCCTGCCCGTCTGCGTGATGACCTTCGAACCGCACCCGCGCGAATTCTTCAACCCGGCGGGCGCGCCGCCGCGTATCGCCATGCTGCGCGACAAGCTCGAGGCACTGCGCACCAACGGCGTCGACCGGGTGGTGGTCGAGCACTTCAATCACACGTTCGCGAGCCAGTCGCCGGACGCGTTCGTCGAGCGGATCATCGTCAACGGGCTGCATGCGCGCTGGGTGATGATCGGCGACGACTTCCGCTACGGCGCAAAACGCGCTGGCGACTTCGCATCGCTCAAGGCCGCGGGGCAGCAACACGGTTTTGAAGTCGAACAGATGGCCACGGTGGCCGATCCGTCGGGCGCGCGCATTTCCAGCTCGGGCGTACGCGCGTCGCTGGTGGCGGGCGACCTCGACTCGGCGCGCGCCGCGCTGGGCCGTGACTATGTGATCAGCGGCCACGTCGTGCACGGCATGAAGCTCGGCCGCGATCTCGGCTTCCCCACGCTGAACCTGGCGATCGCCCACAAGCGCCCGGCGCTCATGGGCATTTTCGTGGTGCGCGTGCATGGCGTGGCGGACGAACCGCTGCCGGGCGTCGCGAGTCTCGGCCTGCGTCCCACGGTCGACGATTCCGGCCGCGTGCTGCTCGAAGTCCATCTGCTCGACTGGCATGGCGACGCTTATGGCAAACTCGTGCGCGTCGAATTTCTGAAGAAGCTGCGCGACGAGGAAAAGTACGTCGACCTCGAAACGCTGACCGCTGCCATCAAGCGCGACGTCGTCAACGCCCGCGCGTGGTTCGCGGCCGTCGGCGCGGGCACGCCGGGCAGCCGTTCTACCGGCTTCGCCACCTCGGCCACTGACCGAATTAGATAGCCGCCGCGGTACCCGCGGGCGCACCGAGTGCCCAGGGTACCCTCGCCGCGCGCATCGAAGGGCGTCCGTGAATCACGCGACATGCCTGCCGGGCGCGCCCAACGCCCTCGCGCATCGTGCGCATTCCGCGCCTTGGCGCGCATAGAAAGAATTCACCGCGACCTCATCATGAGCAACAAGAAAGCCGATTCGAAACCGCAGTCACGCTACCCGGTCAACCTGCTCGACACGCCGTTCCCGATGCGCGGCGACCTCCCCAAGCGCGAGCCGCAATGGGTCAAGGAATGGCAGGAGCGCAAGGTCTACGAGAAGATCCGTGCCGCCAGCAAGGGCCGCAAGAAGTTCATCCTGCACGACGGCCCGCCGTATGCAAACGGCGACATCCACCTCGGCCACGCGGTGAACAAGATCCTCAAGGACATGATCGTCAAGGCGCGTAATCTGGCGGGCTTCGACGCGGTCTACGTGCCGGGCTGGGACTGCCACGGCATGCCGATCGAAATCCAGATCGAAAAGCAGTTCGGCAAGTCGCTGCCGGCCGCTGAAGTCATGCAGAAGGCGCGTGCCTACGCGACCGAGCAGATCGAGAAGCAGAAGGTCGGCTTCCGGCGCCTCGGCGTGCTCGGCGACTGGGACAATCCGTACAAGACCATGAACTTCACGAACGAAGCCGGCGAAATCCGCGCGCTCGCGAAGATCTTGGAAAAAGGCTACGTGTTCCGCGGCCTGAAGCCGGTGAACTGGTGTTTCGACTGCGGCTCGGCGCTCGCCGAAGCGGAAGTCGAGTACAAGGACAAGACCGATCCGACCATCGACGTGCTATTCAGCTTCGCCGAGCCGGAAAAGACCGCGCAAGCGTTCGGCCTGAACGCGCTGCCGCGCAACGAAGGCGGCATCGTGATCTGGACCACCACGCCGTGGACCATCCCCGCGAACCAGGCGCTGAACCTGCATCCGGAAATCGTCTACGCGCTGGTCGACACGCCGCGCGGCCTGCTGATCCTCGCCGAAGAGCGCGTTGAAGCCTGCCTGAAACTGTATGGTCTGGAAGGCACGATCGTCGCCACCACGCCGGGCGCGAAGCTAGTCAATCTGCGCTTCAATCACCCGCTCGCCTCCGCGCACCCGGGTTACAAGCGCACCGCACCGGTCTATCTCGGCGACTACGTGACGACCGAAACCGGCACGGGTGTCGTCCACTCGTCGCCGGCATACGGTGTGGAAGACTTCGTGTCGTGCAAGGCGCACGGCATGGCGGACTCGGACATCATCAATCCGGTAATGGGCGACGGCCGCTATATCGAATCGCTCGCGCTGTTCGGCGGCCTGTCGATCTGGGCGGCCAATCCGCAGATCGTCGAAGCGCTGCAAGGCGCGGGCTCGCTGATGCGCACCGAGAAGTACACGCACAGCTACATGCACTGCTGGCGTCACAAGACGCCGATCATCTACCGCGCCACGTCGCAATGGTTCGCGGGTATGGATGTGAAGCCGAACGATACCGACAAGACGCTGCGCGAAACCGCGCTCGAAGGCATCGAGAACACCGCGTTCTATCCGGCGTGGGGCAAGCAGCGCCTGTTCAGCATGATCGCGAATCGCCCGGACTGGACGCTGTCGCGCCAACGCCAATGGGGCGTGCCGATGGCGTTCTTCGTGCACAAGGAAACCGGCGAACTGCATCCGCGTACGCTGGAATTGCTCGAAGAAGTCGCGCAACGCGTCGAGAAGGCCGGCATCGAAGCGTGGCAATCGCTCGACTCGCGCGAGCTGCTCGGCGACGACGCCAACATGTACGAGAAGAACCGCGACACGCTGGACGTATGGTTCGATTCGGGCACCACGCACTGGCACGTGCTGCGCGGCTCGCATAAAGACGAACTGCAATTCCCGGCCGACCTGTATCTGGAAGGCTCGGACCAGCATCGCGGCTGGTTCCACTCGTCGCTGTTGACCGCCTCGATGCTCGACGGCCGTCCGCCGTACAACGCGCTGCTCACGCACGGCTTCACCGTGGACGGCGAAGGCCGCAAGATGAGCAAGTCGCTCGGCAACGGTATCGATCCGCATGAAGTGGCGAACCGCCTCGGCGCGGAAATCATCCGCCTGTGGATCGCCTCGACCGACTATTCGGGCGAACTGGCGATCTCGGAAGAAATCCTGAAGCGCGTGACCGAAGGCTATCGCCGCATCCGCAACACGCTGCGCTTCCTGCTCGCGAACCTGTCGGACTTCGACTTCGAGAAGAACGCGCGTCCGGTCGAAGACTGGCTGGAGATCGATCGCTATGCGGTGGCGCTGTCGGCGAATCTGCAAAACGACATCCTCTCGCACTATGAGAAGTACGAGTTCCACCCGGTGGTCGCCAAGCTGCAGACGTTCTGCTCGGAAGACCTCGGCGGCTTCTATCTGGACGTGCTGAAAGACCGTCTGTACACGACCGCCGCGGACTCCGTGGCGCGCCGTTCGGCACAGACCGCGCTGTATCACATCGCGCACGGCCTGCTGCGTCTGATGGCACCGTTCCTGTCGTTCACCGCGGAAGAAGCGTGGAAGATCTTCGAGCCGAACAGCGAGACGATCTTCACCGAAACGTATCACGCGTTCCCGGCCGTGCCGGACGCCGGCGCGCTGCTCGACAAGTGGACGCTCCTGCGCGCCGCCCGTAGCGACGTGACCAAGGCGCTGGAAGAAGCGCGCGTGGCGAACCTGATCGGTTCGTCGTTGCAGGCGGAAGTGGAAATTCGCGCGAGCGGCGCGCGTTACGACGCGCTCACGAGCCTCGGCGACGACCTGAAGTTCGTGCTGATCACCTCGGCGGCGAACGTCGCGATGGTCGGCAGCGAAGCGGAAGAAGGCGTCGAGGTCATCGCCTCGAAGTATCTGAAGTGCGAACGCTGCTGGCATTACCGCGCGGACGTCGGCGCGAACGCCGAACACCCCACGCTGTGCGGCCGCTGCTTCAGCAATCTGTTCGGCAACGGTGAAACCAGGAGCGCGGCATAATGGCGAGAACCATGTCGAAAACCGCGTCGAAAACATCTGCTGCAAACGGCTCGCTGGCGCCCTGGCTCGGGGTCGCGCTGATCGTCATCCTGTTCGATCAGTTGACGAAAATCGCGGTCCAGAAGGTGTTCGCCTACGGTGTCGCGCATGAGGTCACGTCGTTTTTCAACCTGATCCTCGTGTACAACCGCGGCGCGGCATTCAGCTTCCTCGCCATGGCGGGCGGCTGGCAACGCTGGGCGTTCACCGCGCTCGGCGTGGTGGCCGCGCTGGTGATCTGCTACCTGCTCAAGCGTCACGGCGGCCAGAAGATGTTCTGCACGGCGCTTGCGCTGATTCTCGGCGGTGCGCTCGGCAACGTGATCGATCGGCTCGCGTACGGCCACGTGATCGACTTCCTCGATTTCCACGTACGCACGTGGCACTGGCCGGCGTTCAATCTCGCCGACAGCGCGATCACGGTCGGCGCGGTGCTGCTCGTGCTCGACGAACTGCGGCGCGTACGCGGCAGCGCGCGCTAGGACAGCAGGCGCTAGCGCTCAGGCTCGCGCACCAGTACGGCTTGAAAGGCGCGGCGGCGGGGATGCAACGCCCCGCCCCGCTGACCGCCACCACGCTTTGTCGGAGGCTTTTGTTGGCAACCGCAGAACTCGCAGGAAAACACCTCGTCCTCGGCATGACGGGCGGTATTGCCTGCTACAAGATCGCCGAACTCACGCGTCTGTTGACCAAGGCCGGCGCGACCGTGCAGGTCGTCATGACCGAAGCGGCCACGCAGTTCATCACGCCCGTCACCATGCAGGCGCTGTCCGGCCGCCCGGTCTACACGAGCCAGTGGGACGCGCGCGTGCCGAACAACATGGCGCACATCGATCTCTCGCGTGAAGCCGATGCGATCGTGATCGCGCCCGCCTCTACCGACTTCCTCGCCAAACTCGCGCACGGCATGGCCGACGACCTGCTGGCGACGCTGTGCGTGGCCCGCGATTGTCCGCTGCTGGTCGTGCCGGCCATGAACCGGCAGATGTGGCAGAACCCGGCGACGCAGCGCAACGTCGCGCAATTGCGCGCGGACGGGGTCGAAGTGCTCGGCCCCGATTCCGGCCCGCAAGCGTGCGGCGAAACCGGCGACGGGCGCATGCTCGAAGCGGCCGCCACTTACGAAGCCATCGCCTCGTTCTTCGCACCGAAAATCCTGGCTGGCCGGCGCGTGCTGCTGACCGCCGGCCCGACGTTCGAACCGCTTGATCCGGTACGCGGCATCACCAACCGCTCCAGCGGCAAGATGGGCTTTGCGCTGGCGCGTGCCGCGCAGCAGGCCGGCGCCGACGTGCATCTGGTGGCCGGCCCGGTCGCACTGGAAACGCCTTGGGGCGTGTTCCGTCAGGACGTACAAACCGCCCAGCAGATGCACGACGCGGTCATGCACTCGGTCGCGGATGCCGATATCTTCATCGGCGTGGCCGCGGTGGCCGACTGGCGCGTCGATCACGCCAGCGAGCACAAGATCAAGAAAACGGCGGATCGTGCGCTGCCGAGCTTCGCTTTCGTCGAAAATCCGGACATTCTGGCCTCGGTGGCCAAACTGCCTCATCCGCCGTTCGCGGTCGGCTTTGCCGCGGAAAGCGGCGACCTCGAAGTCCACGGCGAAGAAAAGCGCGTGCGCAAGAACGTGCCGCTGCTGATCGGCAATCTCGGCCCGCTGACTTTCGGCCTCGACGACAACGAGGTGATCCTGTTCGAAGCAAGTGGCGTGACCAAACTGCCGCGCGCCGACAAGCAGACGCTCGCGCGCGCCCTGATCGCGGAAATCGCGAAGCGTCTGCCCGACACAAGTCTGATTCGCTGAGCCATTCCAGCGGCACGTCAGTGCGGTCGCCGGGAGTCGCGGTAGCGAATTGAATCATCTGGAGCGGTACTGACATGACGCGACTATCCGTACTCGATCAAACGCCGGTGATCGCCGGGCACTCGGTGGCGGACGCGATTGCCGCCACGGTCGAACTCGCGCAACTCGCCGACGACCTCGGCTACACACGTTACTGGTGCGCCGAACATCACGGCCTGCGTGGCGTGTCGAACCCCTGCCCCGAAGTCATGCTGGCGCGCCTCGGCAGTGTAACGACGCGCATCCGGCTGGGCTCCGGCGGCGTGATGCTGCCGTACTACAGCCCGTTCAAGGTCGCCGAGCAATTCATGATGCTCGAGGCGTTGTTCCCCAATCGTATCGATCTGGGCGTGGGGCGCGCGCCGGGCGGCGACATGCGCACCGCGCAAGCGGTCGCTGCCGGCGACTACAATCGCGGCGATATTTTTCCGCAGCAAGTGGCCGATCTGATCGGCCTGATGAACGGCACGTTGCCCGACGATCACATTGCCAACGGCGTACTGCTGCAGCCGCAAATCGATACGCGCCCGCAAGTATGGATGCTCGGGTCGAGCGAATTCGGCGGACTGCTGGCGGCGCAACTCGGCATTCCGTTTGCGTTTGCGCACTTCATCAACGCGCACTTCGGGCATCAGGTCGCGCATGCCTATCGCGAGCGCTTCAAGGCCGGCCAGGGCATACAGCAACCGTATCTGGCGGCCGCCGTGTTCGTGATCTGCGCGGACACCGAGCAGGAAGCCTCGGACCTGGAAAAAGCCGTTGATCTGCGCCGCGTGCAAATGGCCTACGGTCTGAACGAGCCGATTCCGTCGATCGAACAGGGCATCACGCAGGAGTATGGCGAGCGCGAGCAGCTGGTCATCTCGCGCGAAAAACCGCGCAGTATCATCGGCACGCCGGGAACCGTCACCGAACGGCTCCATGCGCTCCAGGAACAGTTCGAAGCCGACGAGCTGATCGTGCTCACCGTTGCGGGCAGCTATCGCGCCCGACTGCGTTCCTATGAACTTCTTGCCGAAGCGTTCCAGCTCGAACGCGCGGCCTCCACTCCGTAACCTTCGAACCTGCATGAAACTCGACCTGAAAATCCTCGACGCGCGCATGCGCGACCAGCTCCCGGCTTACGCCACCACCGGTAGCGCGGGCCTCGACCTGCGCGCGTGCCTCGACGAACCGTTGACGCTCAAACCCGGTGAAACCGCGCTAGTGCCGACGGGTCTGGCCATTCACGTCGGCGATCCCGGCTATGCCGCATTGATTCTGCCGCGCTCGGGATTGGGTCATAAGCACGGAATCGTGCTAGGCAATCTCGTCGGGTTGATCGATTCGGATTACCAAGGTCAACTGATGATCTCGACATGGAACCGTGGCGAGAGCACGTTCGTGCTGAATCCGATGGAGCGCCTCGCGCAACTGGTGATCGTGCCCGTCGTGCAAGCGGAGTTCAATATCGTCGACGACTTCGAAACCAGCGAGCGTGGCGCTGGCGGTTTCGGCAGCACGGGCAAGCATTAAGCTAGATTTCCCTAAAGCCGTGCTGGCTTAGCCCGGTCCAGCACGACTCTCTCTCCCCCGCCTCAAGCCTTCCTCGCGCCTTTCTGCGGCGCGAATCAAATTCGGAGTTATCCGATTTGGACCTTCACGCCCCCCACCTATAAATCAACCACCAGCAGCAACGATCTATCCGGCCACATTCACCCTAAAAACCGCAGTTGGGGCTAACGGAACCGTCGGAGAAGCGCTATGGATGCGGCTCTCTGCAAAATTGGCATACTCACCAGATGGGTGAGACAGAAAACGGGCAGATAGCCGCGCTGGAGCGGGCTGTTGAGCCGATGGTGGTCGATACGCTGGGCGGTCGGATGCACGTGTGCTGGGACGGATCATCGCAGGCCACGCCCAATGGCCAGATGGTGTTCTTCACGGAATTCCTGCGCGCTGCAGGCGTGTTTGACGAATGGGTACGAGCCTGCCCGCTCGAATACCGCAGCGGCAATGCGCCGGGCAAGCGGGATGTACTGGGCACCTTGTTGCTGGCGATCCTGGCAGGCCACCGGCGGTATGCGCACGTCACGTCGTTACGCGGGGATGGAGTCGCAGCGCAGGCGCTGGGCATGGACCGGATCGTCAGTGAAGATGCGCTGCGCAGGGCGCTGTCGCGCATCGATGAGACTGCGAGCGCGGCGTGGCTGTGCCCGGCGCTCATGGGCAGCGTGCGCGACGCGCTGGAGCAACCGTGGATCATGGACATCGACGCGAGCATCAAGCCGCTGTACGGACGACAGGAAGGCGCGGAGATCGGCTACAACCCGCACAAGCCGGGGCGCCCGAGCCATGTCCTGCACACGTACTGGGTTGGCAACCTTCGGCTGGTGCTTGATGTGCAGGTCAGTCCGGGCAAGCAGCACACATCGGCGCATGCGAAGGCCGGGCTGGCACGACTGCTCGACGAACTGGGTAGCCGGCGTCCGGCGATAGTGCGCGGCGATTGCGGCTATGGCAACGAAGGCATTCTGGTGGAACTCGAGCAACGACAGCAACCGTACCTGCTGAGGTTGCGCCAGACGAAGAACGTTCAGCGGCTGATCGCGCGACAGTTCGGTCGCAGTGACTGGAGCCGGCCCGATACACAGGGTTGCCAGGTGGTCGAAGATCATCTGCAGCTCACGGGGTGGTCGGCGAAGCGGCGCGTCGTGATCGTGCGCCGGCGCATTCGCGGCGCACTGGCCCGCGAGAGCCACGATACCAGCGGGCAACTCAGGCTGACGCTGGCCGAAGATGCCGTGCTCGATGCCGATCCGATGTGGGAATACACGGTGCTAGTGACCGACATCGGCTATCCGCTGGAGGCGATCGCCCAGCTGTATCGGGATCGCTGCGACTGCGAAAACGGCTTCGACGAACTGAAGAACCAGTGGGGACTGGGCGGCTTCACCACGCAGGACATCGCCCGCTGCCAGACGACGGCACGGGCCGGCGCGCTGGTGTACAACTGGTGGAGCTGGTACTGTCGGGCCGCCCATCCAGGCGCACGGCTCGAAGCGGTGACAAGCCGGCCGCTGCTGCTGGCGGCGGTCGGCACGATGGCCAGCCACGCCGGACAGACGCAGCTATACCTCACGCCGTTGCATGCGAAGGTCGACACGATCAAATCGCTGGTCGCCAACGTTCGTGCGGCTCTGGGCCACGTCGCGCGCTTTGCGGAGCAGTTCCCGAAGCTCGACCGCTGGCGCGTGTTGCTGCGCTACATCTGCGCACGCATCACCGCATCTGCGCCGCTGCAACGCACACCGATCGCTGCGATCGCAACCGGGTAACTGCGGTTTTTAGGTTCACTGATTCATTGTCGGCCACCTCACGCTTGCGCTTCCCAGTTCCATCAAAACCAGATAAAGGAGGTTCGCGTCACGAGTAGTGCTTTCAATTTATGGATTTACTTAGCTATCCCTATCATAGTCAGCGTGGTGCGGATAGTTACTCTTCCGGACAGCTCTTTCTTCGCCCACCCCGGCGATCAATCAGTGCTCGCCGGATAAGCCTGAATGGAGCCAGTATGAAGATCGAATATGATGCAATCGTCGGCCCGGGTGCCAATGAATGGTATGGCACGATCATCGTCTCCAACCTGCGCTATGAAGATGGCAGCGCAGTCAGCGTCAACCAGTACCTTGCATTCAACTTCCATTCGCCGGCCAACGTGGACGCCACGGCCATCCAGCCTCAGTTCATCAATTGGGTGGTCGGCGCGACTACCGTGGAAGCGTCGCAAGTCGGCGACAGCGACTTCAACGTGACTGTGAAGATGGCGTTCACGACGTCATATACGATGCAGCCGCCCGATCAGATCACTATTGGTATCAACGGCAATCTTGTTGCCGATCCGCACACCTGGCTCGATTCATTCGTGTTCGCGGCCGATCAGGCGCCGACCATCTTCGGCACGGTGTCCGCCGCGTGCGCAACGGCGCCGGACCAGGCTCTCGCGAGCGTGACGCCCGTTCTCACGCTCGCCCAAGGCAGCATGGTCTCCACCTTGCCGCTAAGCTATGGCGAGAGCGTCACTGCGAGTCTGCAACAAGGCGTCTATTCGGTGAGCTGTGACAGTGTCTGTACTGACGATGAGACTGTCGTCGCGCCGCTTGTCATCCATCCTACCTCGGTTGAAGTCGCAGCCGGCAATACCTCGACGATTGAAGCGACCTTCGGGCCGGTCGAACGCTATTGCGCGCTCGATATTTCGATCGGTTCGCTCACCGGTCTGTCGAGCGAAACGCTCAGCGTCACGCTGATCGACAGTAAGACCGGCAACACGCTCGCCGCATTCGATGCAAAGACCAACAGCGTGACGTCGCTGCGCAAGTTGCCGCCCTCGGGCACCGCGCGTGTTTCGCTACAGAACGTCGCGCTGAACGATGTCAACTACTCGTTCAAGGTGCCGGATATCACGCTGACGAACGCACTGCAGAAGGTGAGCATCAACGATTCCATGGTGACGAGCAAGCCCGTCAACACGTCGGGATACGTCAAGGTAGCGATCAAGATCACGGCCGAACAGCCGCTCGATCGTGAGATCGACTTACGCCTGATCGGCAGCCATATGAATTACCTGCAGACGGTCACCGTCAAGTCGCAGCAGACCGCTTTCTCGGCGCTCGTGCAGTCGGGCCACTACACGGTGGAGACCAGCGACTTCCTGTCGGCGGGCATCGTGTATGCCGTCAACGCGCCAGCGCAATTAGCCGTGAGCGGTGGCGGCAAAGTTGAACTCGACGTGAGCGTCGATGCATCCGCGAACCTCCGCGTGCGTGGTTTCCCAGCGTACCTGTGCTTCGGCGGTTGCGCCGATTTGCAGCCGAGCAATCTGGCGGACTTTGCCGCGGCGCGTGCGACATCGCTTTTCGATTACGCCGGCACAGACGGCGCCGGCGACTCGAACGTCTACCTGGCCGACGACGTCCAAACGCGCACGACGATCACCCTCGCCCGCAACGTCGAAGCGCAACTGGACAGCATTCAGCCCGTGCTGCCGGTGATGGTGTCGTACACCTGTAACCTGTCGCTCGGCAATACGCCGGGAATCCTCGCGAACGCCGACGCTCACGCGCACAGCTTCGCGAACTACATCCTGGCGCTGAACATTGCGACCGAGTCGATCGACGACGAGCACCCGGTTCCGGCAGGCTTCATCGTGAACCCAGACTTTCTCGGTGCGTGCGAGCAGGCCAACTTCGGCCCGACCTACTCGATGCCGGTGCGCGGGCCGCTGCAAACCGCGCTCGACCATTGGTCGCTCTCACTGGAGATTCCCGGCAATATCACCGAAGACATCGCCGGCTACGTCCTCGCCGTGAACTGGCTGACGCGCACGGTGGCGCCAAGCGTAACTTTCGGCTGGCAGATCAATCTCTGGGGCGTCGGCTACTCGGAGTGGATCTATGAGGATACCGATATAACGTCGCAAATGGCACAGCAAACGGCCGACTATGTCGCCAGCCTCGGCGTGTACGACGGGCCGTACGCTCCCGACTTCCTCGCGATCGACCGCTACGAAGCCGACGATTTCACACAACGCGCGTACGTGAACGGCTATTGCTATGGCCCACGCGAATGGCAACGCTATTTCGACTTCTGCAAGACGGTTAGCCGCGCACTCAAAGTGCCGGTCATGCCGTGGCAGATCCCCGCGAGCCGCATTCCGAACACGACCGACCCGGTCGCGGCAGATTTCGACTCCCAACATTGGGGAACCGGCGGCAGTTGCCTGCTCGGCGATCCGGCAATCGGCTCCGACTACCGGAACGTACATCCAACCATTCTGGCGTTGACATTCCCATCGGTGTTCCAGCAATCCATGGGCGCTACCGCAGAGGATATGTTCCTGCGCTCCGAACCGTTCGACATTTCGAATCCAATGTATGGCGACTTTCCGTTGCGCGGCATTTTCACCGTCCTGCTGGGCGGTGGCGCAACAACCGGCATCGTCTCGGCAATCGGCAACCCCGAGGCGTGGGCACGAGACAAACTGAACGCCTACATGAACAGTCCAGTTAGTTTCGATCAATAGCATCGGCCAAAAAAAACGGCGTGGACTTGAGGTCCACGCCGTTTTTTAGTACTACCGCGTATGCGTCTATTCGACTTCCACCGCTTCCGGGTTCGGATTGCGCGGCGCCGGATGTTCGTCGAAGGTCAACTGCACCTTGTCTTCCGCATCCACGTCGACCGTCACGCGACCGCCGTTCATCAGCTTGCCGAACAGCAGTTCGTCGGCCAACGCACGACGGATCGTGTCCTGAATCAGACGCTGCATTGGCCGCGCGCCCATGAGCGGGTCGAAACCGTGCTTGGCGAGATGCTTGCGCAGCGCATCGGTGAAGAGCGCGTCGACCTTCTTCTCGTGCAACTGATCTTCCAGCTGCATCAGGAACTTGTCGACCACGCGCATGATGATTTCCTCATCGAGCGAGCGGAAGCTGATCACCGCATCCAGACGGTTACGGAACTCAGGCGTGAACATGCGCTTGATGTCGACCATTTCGTCGCCGGTTTCCCGACGATTCGTGAAGCCGATCACCGACTTGCCCATCGCCTCGGCTCCCGCATTCGTCGTCATGATGATGATGACGTTGCGGAAATCCGCCTTGCGGCCGTTGTTGTCCGTCAGCGTGCCGTGGTCCATGACCTGCAGCAGCACGTTGTAGATGTCCGGATGCGCCTTCTCGATTTCGTCGAGCAGCAGCACGCAATGCGGCTTCTTCGTGACAGCCTCGGTCAGCAGACCACCCTGGTCAAAACCGACATAGCCCGGCGGCGCACCGATCAACCGGCTGACCGCATGACGTTCCATATATTCGGACATGTCGAAGCGGATCAGCTCAATGCCCAGCGTGAACGCCAGCTGCTTCGCCACTTCCGTCTTGCCAACGCCGGTGGGGCCGGAGAACAGGAACGCACCGATCGGCTTGTCCAGCTTGCCGAGACCCGCACGCGCCATCTTGATCGCAGCCGACAACGCGTCGATGGCCGGGTCTTGCCCGAACACCACGCTCTTCAGATCGCGATCCAGCGTTTGCAGCTTGCTGCGATCGTCTTGCGACACGCTTTGCGGCGGGACACGGGCGATCTTCGAGATGATTTCCTCGATCTCGTTCTTGCCGATGGTCTTCTTCTGCTTCGACTTCGGCAGGATGCGTTGCGCCGCGCCCGCTTCGTCGATCACGTCGATCGCCTTGTCCGGCAGATGACGATCCGTGATGAAGCGTGCCGACAACTCAGCCGCCGCCGACAGCGCGCCCGACGAATACTTCACGCCGTGATGCTCTTCGAAACGCGACTTCAGGCCACGCAGGATCGCCACCGTCTGTTCGACGGTCGGTTCGGTCACGTCGACCTTCTGGAAACGGCGCGACAAAGCCGCGTCTTTTTCGAAGATGCCGCGATATTCCGTGAACGTGGTTGCACCGATGCACTTCAGCGTGCCCGACGACAACGCCGGCTTCAGCAGGTTCGACGCGTCCAGCGTGCCGCCCGACGCAGCGCCCGCGCCGATCAGCGTATGAATTTCGTCGATGAACAGGATGGCGTGCGGACGTTCCTTCAATTCCTTGAGGACCGTCTTCAGGCGCTGTTCGAAGTCGCCGCGATACTTGGTGCCGGCGAGCAGCGCGCCCATGTCGAGCGAATACACCTGCGCATCCGCCAGAATGTCCGGCACTTCGCCGCGCGTAATTCGCCACGCGAGGCCCTCGGCGATCGCGGTCTTGCCGACGCCCGCCTCACCCACCAGCAGCGGATTGTTCTTGCGGCGACGGCACAGCACCTGGACCACACGCTCGACTTCCGACTCGCGCCCGATCAGCGGATCGATGCGGCCGTCTTTCGCCATCTGGTTCAGATTCTGGGTGAACTGCGCGAGCGGAGTTTCCTTCTGCGCGGCGGCTTCGTCGGACTCGGCATTCGCGTCGCTCGCTTTCGCGGCGTCCGTGCTGCTCGTCTTGGCGATGCCGTGCGAGATGAAATTGACCACGTCCAGACGCGTCACGCCCTGCTGTTGCAGGTAGTACACCGCGTGCGAATCCTTCTCGCCGAAGATCGCGACCAGCACGTTGGCGCCGGTCACTTCCTTCTTGCCATTCGAGGTGGACTGAACATGCATGATCGCGCGCTGGATCACACGCTGGAAACCCAGCGTGGGCTGCGTGTCGACGTCGTCCGTGCCAGGCACGGTCGGCGTGTTGTCATGAATGAAGTTGCGCAGGTTCTGGCGCAGATCCTCGATATTGGCCGCGCATGCACGCAACACCTCCGCCGCTGTCGGATTGTCCAACAGTGCCAGCAAAAGATGTTCGACCGTTATGAACTCGTGCCGCGCCTGGCGTGCTTCCATGAACGCCATGTGCAGGCTGACTTCCAGTTCCTGGGCAATCATGCTTCCTCCATCACACACTGCAGCGGATGCCCGGCCTGCCGTGCGTGGGTAACGACTTGCTCGACTTTGGTCGACGCGATGTCCCGCGTATAGACCCCACAAACTCCCCTGCCTTCGCGATGCACCTTCAACATAACCTGCGTTGCGGTTTCACGATCTTTATTGAAGTATTCCTGCACGATCATCACGACAAATTCCATTGGCGTGAAGTCGTCATTCAGCAGCACCACCTTGTACATGGATGGCGGCTTGAGCTTTTTCTCCTGCCGCTCCAGTACGGTGCCGTCCTGCTTGTCCGGGATAATCGCCATACACCCATTCTAAACAACTAGGACAGGCCCGCAATCCTGTCAAAACCCGGCCGACTGGCCGTGAGCCCGTTCGCGACCGCCTGATGGGTGATTCCCCCCTCGAGCGTGCGTTAAATCGACGAGCCGATTGCGGAGCCGGCCCCTATCCTGTGATGCTTGCGGCCGTGCTGCGCCGCAGTCGGATCGAGTATCGCACAACCTGCCGTAGCTGGCTGAGAGCTCGCCCGGCCTCGTTGGCACCGGGGCAACCCGCTGAACAGCATGTGAGTCGATTATGCGACTTTTCAAGACAGCCCGCTTGCGCAACCGCACATAACGAAAGCGGGAAAAACCCTGGAAAGTGCCTGTTTGCAACGCGGCAACGGCATCTCAAAATTTTCTTGACACCCGAATAAAGAGCCTCAACAATCAAGCTGGCACTTTTTTCACCAAGCCATAATTTCGAAAAAATGCCGATGGTGAGCTTGTGAGGAGGGAGCGGCTGCATCGCGCGGTCGTCGAGCTTTTCGAGGGCTCGTGGTAGTGACATGAGTTACAGGGGAAGTTGGAATGGCAACTGGTACGGTCAAATGGTTCAATGACGCAAAAGGTTTCGGATTCATCACGCCTGACGAAGGCGGCGAGGATCTGTTTGCACACTTCTCGGCCATCCAGATGAATGGGTTCAAGACCCTCAAGGAAGGCCAAAAGGTAACCTTCGAGGTCGTGCAAGGCCCGAAAGGCAAACAGGCATCGAACATCCAGGCACCTGCCTGAATCTGGTCGATTCCCGTCCTTTGAAACCCGGCTTCGTGCCGGGTTTCTTTTTTTGAGCGTCGCATTCTGACTGGGCTGGTTGTCCTCGGGTTGAGCTCGGCGCACGCACGTCCCATATATCGGGTAATCGTTCGGTCTGCTGTCGACTGAGGCGCCTCGCGCCGGACCAATGCGGCATCGCAAACGCTCACGCGCGCAACCCTGCGCGAGCCAAAAACAAACAACCCCGGCCGCCTTGCGGCGCCGGGGTTGGAAGTTAGAACCGGGTCAGGCTAACGCGAACCGCTTACAGATTCTCGATCAGCACCTGACCAAAGCCGGAACACGACACCTGCGTGGCGCCTTCCATCAAGCGCGCGAAGTCGTATGTGACGCGTTTTTGCAGAATCGATTTTTCCATCGACTTGATGATCAGATCCGCCGCCTCAGTCCAGCCGAGATGGCGCAGCATCATTTCCGCCGAGAGGATTTCCGAGCCTGGGTTCACGTAGTCCTTGCCGGCGTATTTCGGCGCGGTGCCGTGCGTGGCTTCGAACATCGCGACCGAATCGGACATGTTCGCCCCAGGCGCGATACCGATACCGCCGACCTGCGCGGCCAACGCATCCGACACATAGTCGCCATTCAGGTTCAGCGTGGCGATCACGTCGTATTCAGCCGGACGCAGCAGGATCTGCTGCAGGAACGCGTCGGCGATCACGTCCTTCAGAACGATGTCGCCACCGGTCTTCGGATTCTTGATCTTCATCCACGGGCCGCCGTCGATCAGTTCCGCTGCAAACTCTTTTTGCGCCAGCGCATAACCGTAGTCGCGGAACGCGCCTTCGGTGAACTTCATGATGTTGCCCTTGTGCACCAAGGTGACCGAGCGGCGATCGTTGTCGATCGCGTACTGGATCGCCTTGCGCACCAGACGCTCCGTACCTTCACGCGACACCGGCTTGATGCCGATCCCCGACGTTTCCGGGAAGCGGATCTTCTTCACGCCCATTTCTTCGCGCAGGAACTTGATGACCTTCTTCGCCTGTTCGGATTCAGCCGGCCACTCGATGCCCGCGTAGATGTCTTCCGAGTTCTCGCGGAAGATCACCATGTTGGTCTTCTCCGGCTCACGCACCGGCGAAGGCACGCCCTTGAAATACTGCACCGGCCGCAAGCACACGTACAGGTCCAGTTCCTGGCGCAGCGCGACGTTCAGCGAGCGGATGCCACCGCCCACCGGCGTGGTGAGCGGGCCCTTGATCGAAACGACGTATTCCTTGAGCACCTGCAGTGTCTCTTCGGGAAGCCACACGTCCGGACCGTACACCTTGGTCGACTTCTCGCCGGCGTAGATTTCCATCCAGTGGATCTTTCGCTTGCCCGCGTATGCTTTTTCCACCGCGGCGTCCACGACCTTTAGCATGACCGGCGTGATGTCGAGGCCGGTACCGTCGCCTTCAATGTACGGAATGATCGGCTGGTCCGACACGTTGAGCGAGAAATCGGGATTGACGGTGATCTTGTCACCACCGGTCGGAACCTTGATGTGCTGATACGACATGATCGGACTCCAGTGAAGGCTGTGCTGAAAGCTGATGGGAGACTGCGAAAACGGGGCGCTCCTCGCTACGCGCAATGCCGCACGCCGGCAAGCGGCCTGGCCGCTATTCTAGCCCACGCAACCGCCACGCCGAGCCCGCAACGGCTCGGGGTTTTCCAACATGCACGAACGCGGGCCGGTGAGCTGCGAGTCTTATGTCTTATATAAGACAAGGAACGTGTCACGGGGCATTATGCTTTATTATCCCGCCATTTACTATCGGTCCGGCACCGCTCGAGGCGCAGCGGCCTCGCCCGCCGCCCCGGCGTCTCGTACCTCTTATTTCACCACTATGCGCCTTCTCGCCCTGAACAAACCGTTCGGCACGATTTGTCAGTTTTCGCCGCACGAAACGCGCGCGTCGCTGGCCGACTGGGTCAAGGTGCCCAACGTCTATCCGGCGGGCCGGCTCGACTCCGATAGCGAAGGTCTGCTGCTTCTCACCGACGACGGCGCTTTGCAAGCGCGCATCGCGGAACCGCGTCACAAACTCGTCAAACGTTATTGGGCGCAAGTGGAAGGCGCGGTCGATGCAGCCACGCTCAAGAAGCTCGCACGCGGCGTCGATCTCGGCGATTACGTCACGCGGCCCTGTCGTGCCGAATACGTGGAGCCGACTGACAAGCTCTGGACGCGCACGCCGCCGATTCGTTATCGCGCCGCGATACCGACCACATGGATCGAACTGTCGATCACCGAAGGCAAGAATCGCCAGGTGCGTCGCATGACTGCCGCCGTGGGGTTCCCGACCTTGCGCCTCGTGCGCGTGGGCATTGGCGCGCTCGACGTGTTCTCCCTGGGACTGCAACCGGGCGAAAGCGTCGAATTGCCGCTGAAGGCGCCGTGGGAAGGCATGGCGTGATCATGCGCACGCGCATGGCCGGGTGCTGCTCGACAATGCGCCACACTCTCGTTTCACGCTGCGCTTCACCTTCGGCTTGAAACCGCTAACTCGTTGTATCCGCAAACAAAATAACGCGTGAAACCACCGCAAAAAAGCGTGAAACAATCGCGAATGCGGCAACGCTGCCGCACGTGATTTGAATCAATCCATCGGCATATAAGTTTTCCACAAAATTTGCGTCAACCGGTGCGCGAGCTCAGGCGTTATTCGACGCAGATGCCGCCCGAAGCTATCCGGCATTCAGCCTTAAGGGCCTTTGTGCAAGCCGCTCTTGCGGTAAGTGCTGGGAGTCTGAGCGCTAACGCAGACGTGTCGAAAATTTGTTCGATACGGCTGTCAACCGAAAGGTGGATGGCACGTTTACCGACATGACTCCATATATAACCGGGTCATTTGGTTAATTAACTAAAGCTGAGGATTCACAAAATGAACAAACTGATCGCCGCTCTGGTCGCTGGTCTCTTCGCAACGGCAGCATTCGCACAAGCTTCGGCACCGGCAGCAGCTTCGGCAGCTCCGGCAGCAGCAGCTTCGTCGGCAAAGAAGACCACGAAGCACGCTCACAAGAAGTCGCACAAGAAGGCAGCAGCAGCTGCTGCAGCTTCGGGCGCTTCGGAGTAAGTTTGTTGTAAAAACGCAGTCAAGAACTAGCTTCATTGCCGTTCTTACGGCGTTGAAAGGCAGATCACCGCAAGGCGATCTGCCTTTTTGTTTTTGACGCGCTCGCGTAACATTCGCGGGTTAATTTCCAGCAAGGAGTCATGCCGTGCGATTTCCCATGCGCTCGTTGATTGCGCGTTTCGCTGTTGCCGTTGCACTGCCGCTCGCCGCGTTGTCCGCCTCGCTCACATTGGTTGCGACCACTGCCGCGCCTGCTCACGCGCAGCAAATGCCGGCCGGCGCGAAACAGCCGAGCGAATTTCCCCGCGCGAAGCTGACCGCGGGCATGTTCGTGATCGACGCCGCTGTCGCCGCGAACGACGCGGACCGCGAGCAAGGCCTCATGTATCGCACGAGCCTCGCGCCGAACGAAGGCATGCTGTTCGTCTTCAACGAAAACGCCGTGCACTGCTTCTGGATGAAGAACACGTTGATCCCGCTGTCGATTGCGTTCATGCGCGCCGACGGCACGGTCACCGATATCGACGAGATGCAGGCCGAGACCACCAACAATCACTGCCCGAAGAACAATGGCGTGTATGCGTTGGAGATGAGCAAGGGCTGGTTCACGTCGAAGGGCATCAAACCGGGGATGAAAATCCAGGGCCTGCCCGCCGCGCAATAAGACGCGCCGGCAGCGCGCGATTATTCGCGAGCGTTCCCGCTGCCGTTTCGTCATACCGCTTTCCGGAAGCCGGTGCCTTGTCATGAGGCGCCGGCTTTTTTGTTGCCGCGCCGCGGCATCGGGGCGTTGCGATGCTGCGTCGCGGTGCCATACCGCGCCGGCTGCCCGTATCGCGTCGCACCGCCATATCGCGTCGTCTGCGCCATATCGCGTCGTCTGCGCCATATCGCGTCGTCTCGCCGTATCGCGTCGCTTGGCCATATCGCCCCGCATGGCGGCGTCTCGCGTCGCACCGCCGCGCCTGGCTCAGGCAGCCCGAAGCCTTGCCAGCGGGCGTTCGCGCCCGACCGGCGAGATTCCTGCAAAAGACGGGCCGACGCGCTATCCTAGTAATCTTAGTAAAGCAGCATCCAAGGCTCCCCGGACAGCACAGACTGCTGCCCGGCAAGCGTTTCAGGCGCGCCATTCCAAGGAGGTTCACGTGCCCCGCAAGACTCCCATCGAGCGCTACCGGAATATCGGCATCAGCGCTCACATCGATGCCGGCAAAACCACCACCACTGAACGCATCCTGTTCTACACCGGCGTGACCCACAAGATCGGCGAGGTTCACGACGGTGCGGCAACGATGGACTGGATGGAACAGGAGCAGGAGCGCGGCATCACCATCACGTCGGCGGCCACCACCGCTTTCTGGAAGGGCATGGCCGGCAACTATCCGGAACACCGGATCAACATCATCGACACCCCGGGACACGTCGACTTCACGATCGAAGTGGAGCGCTCCATGCGCGTGCTCGACGGCGCGTGCATGGTGTACGACTCGGTCGGCGGCGTGCAACCGCAGTCGGAAACCGTGTGGCGTCAGGCGAACAAGTACAAGGTGCCGCGCATCGCGTTCGTCAACAAGATGGACCGCGTGGGTGCGGACTTCTTCCGCGTGCAGCGGCAGATCGGCGACCGCCTGAAGGGCGTCGCGGTGCCCATCCAGATTCCGATCGGCGCGGAAGAACACTTCCAGGGCGTGGTCGATCTGGTCAAGATGAAGGCGATCTTCTGGGACGAAGAAAACCAGGGCATCAAGTTCGAGTACCGCGATATTCCGCCGGAACTCGCGGCGACCGCAAAAGAATGGCACGACAAGATGGTCGAGGCCGCGGCCGAAGCGAATGAGGAACTGCTCGATAAATACCTCGGCGGCGAAACGCTGACCGAAGAGGAAATCAAGCAGGCGATCCGCGCGCGCACCATCGCGAACGAAATCGTGCCGATGCTGTGCGGCAGCGCGTTCAAGAACAAGGGCGTGCAGGCCATGCTCGACGCGGTGATCGACTATCTGCCCTCACCGGTGGACGTGCCCGCGATCACCGGGCACGACGAACACGACAACGAGATCGAGCGTCATCCGAACGACACCGATCCGTTCTCGGCGCTCGCCTTCAAGATCATGACCGACCCGTTCGTCGGCCAGCTGATTTTCTTCCGCGTCTATTCGGGCGTGGTGAATTCGGGCGACACGGTCTACAACGCGATCAAGGAAAAGAAGGAACGCCTTGGCCGGATCCTGCAGATGCACGCCAACGAGCGCAAGGAAATCAAGGAAGTCTACGCGGGCGACATCGCCGCGGCCGTCGGCCTGAAGGAAGCGACCACGGGCGACACGCTGTGCGATCCGAACAACGTGATCATCCTCGAAAAGATGATCTTCCCGGAGCCGGTGATCTCGCAGGCCGTCGAGCCGAAGACCAAGGTCGACCAGGAAAAGATGGGCATCGCGCTGAACCGTCTTGCTCAGGAAGACCCGTCGTTCCGCGTGCAAACGGACGAAGAATCCGGCCAGACGATCATCTCGGGCATGGGTGAGTTGCACCTGGAAATTCTGGTCGACCGGATGAAGCGCGAATTCGGCGTGGAGGCCACCGTCGGCAAGCCGCAGGTCGCGTATCGCGAGACGGTGCGCAACAAGGCCGAAGATGTCGAAGGCAAGTTCGTCAAACAGTCGGGCGGCCGCGGTCAATACGGCCACGCGGTGATTACGTTGGAGCCGGCGGCGCAAGGCAAGGGCTACGAATTCGTCGACGCCATCAAGGGCGGCGTGATTCCGCGCGAATTCATTCCGGCCGTGGACAAGGGCATTCAGGAAACGCTGAAGGCCGGCGTGCTGGCGGGCTATCCGGTGGTCGACGTGAAGGTGACGCTGACCTTCGGTTCGTACCACGACGTGGACTCGAACGAAAACGCGTTCCGCATGGCCGGCTCGATGGCCTTCAAGGAAGCGATGCGCAAGGCCAAGCCCGTGCTGCTCGAACCGATGATGGCCGTCGAAGTGGAAACGCCGGAAGACTTCATGGGCAACGTAATGGGCGATCTGTCGAGCCGTCGCGGCATGGTGCAAGGCATGGAAGACATCGCCGGCGGCGGCGGCAAGCTGGTGCGCGCCGAAGTGCCGCTCGCGGAGATGTTCGGTTACTCCACGTCGCTGCGCTCCGCGACGCAAGGCCGCGCGACTTACACGATGGAGTTCAAGCACTATGCGGAAACGCCGAACAACGTCGCTGAAGCCGTGATCAACGCGAAGCACAAGTAAGCTCTCTACCAAGCTCTCTACCGCGAAGGCGTCGCACGCCAACGGCTGGAAGCCCGTCCCCTGTGGACGGGCTTTTTTTCGTCCACTGCACCGCACGCAGGGCTTCTTCACACACACGTTTTTGAACGTGCAAAAATGCCGGATGGCGCCGTGCCGAACGCCGGGACATACGCTCACGAGGAGACACATCATGAGTCAGGATCACGAACATCCGCATTACAAAGACGTGCCGCCGGCCACACCCGATTGGCGCGAGCACGGCGTGAAGGTCATCAGGGGCGATCAGCTCGATACCAACACGGCGCAAACGCCGGGCATGAATCGCGCGGCGGCCATCAATGCCGCGCGCGTCGGCGCGCAGAAGATCTGGGCCGGCACCGTGACGATCCATCCGAATGCGAAGACCGGCGCGCATCATCATGGCGCGCTCGAAAGCGTGATCTACGTGGTGCGCGGCCAGGCGCGCATGCGTTGGGGCGAGCATCTGGAGTTCACTGCCGAAGCCGGCCCCGGCGACTTCATCTTCGTGCCGCCGTATGTGCCGCATCAGGAGATCAACGCGAGTACCGACGACCCGCTCGAATGCGTGCTGGTGCGCAGCGATAACGAAGCGGTGGTGGTCAACCTGAACATCGACGCGGTGGAACAGCCCGAGACCGTGTTCTGGGTCGATCCGATTCACAAGCATCCGCACGATCATTAACTCCTGCCCACGCGACTCATGACGCCGACCGCTTCGCTGCGCTCTCGCCTTTTCACCCTATACGCCGTGCTGATCGCCGCCAATCTCGGCGCATGGGCGTGGGCGCTGATCGCGTTTCGCCATTACCCGCTATTGCTCGGCACGGCGCTGCTTGCTTATGGCTTCGGCCTGCGCCATGCGGTCGACGCCGATCACATCGCGGCAATCGACGCCGTTACGCGCAAGCTCATGCAGGCCGGCAAGCGGCCGCTCGGCGTCGGGCTGTCGTTTTCGCTGGGGCATTCGACGATCGTGATCGTGGCGACGATCGGCATAGCGTGGACCGCGCATTCGCTGCACGGCCGTTTCGAGTCATTCAAGGCAGTAGGCGGCACGATCGGCACGCTCGTCTCCGCGAGCTTCCTGCTGGTGCTGGCCGCCGTCAATCTCGTGATTTTGCGTGATGTCTGGCGCCGCTATCGGCTCGTCCAACAGAGCGGCGAATTGCCTGCTCAAACGGCGGATTCGATTGCGCCGGCGGGTCTGCTGTCGCGCGCGTTGCGCCCGCTCTTCAGGCTCGTGACGAAAAGCTGGCACATGTACCCTGTTGGCGTGCTGTTCGGCCTCGGCTTTGATACCGCAACCGAAATCGGCTTGCTGGCGATCGCCGCATCGGAAGCGGGTAAAGGTCTGCCGCTTTATTCGATTCTGGTGTTTCCCGCCCTCTTCACCGCAGGCATGACGCTGGTGGATTCGACCGATAACGTGCTGATGGTCCACGCCTACGGCTGGGCCATGGACGACCCGAAACGCAAGCTCTACTACAACGCGAGCATCACGTTCGTGTCGGCGGTGGTGGCGATAGTGATCGGCGGCGTCGAAGCGTTGGGTCTGCTGTCGGACAAGCTCGGTCTGAACGGCGGCTTGTGGGATGCGATCGCCAGCGTGAACGAACGCTTCGGCATGCTGGGTTACGGCATCGTCGCCGTGTTCATGGCGTGCTGGATCGGCTCGGTGCTGTTCCATCGCTGGCGGCGTCCGGGCGCGCTCGCGCGGTAAATCCAACAGCTTTTACGTACCGCGATCGGTAACGTTTCCATCGTGGCATCGGCCATCGCGTTGCTGCGGCGGCGAGTACATCATCCGCTCGCCGCATGGGAACCGGGCATGCCTCGCGCCACAGGAGCGTCGAGCGTTGTGATGACGATACACAGCGGCCCTTTTATCCGCGAATCGTGAACCTCGCGGCGCCGCAAGCGCGCCGAATCCATGAGCAATCGCTTACACTGAGACCGCTTCGCATTGCCGCTTTCGTCATTGCAATAGCTTCACCATGTCGCGCATCGGCGCGGCCCTTCAGAACCGGCAACAGAACGGACTGGACACTCCATCGATGAAGACTCCCGCGAACCGACTTCCCGCACTCGACGCAGCCCGCCTCACCGCCGACGCCTACGGCAACCACGCCATCGACGAATTCCTCGCCGGCCGCGTTACGCGGCGCGATCTGCTGCGCTATGCCAGCGTGATCGGTTTGTCGCTGGCCGGCGGCGGCGTGCTGAATGCGCCGCAAGCGCGTGCGCAAGGCACCGCGGCCGCGTCGAATCAGACCATTCGTGTCGCGCACCTGACGCCTGCCGGCGCGGTCGATCCGCTCACCGTGACGGACGCCGCCAGTCTTGCGCTGCTGAACCAGACCGGCGAATTCCTGATCGACGACGACGGCGAAAAGCTCGTGCTGAAACCGGCACTCGCGCTGTCGTGGAAGCCGAACGACAAGGGCGACGTGTGGACCTTCAAGCTGCGTCCGAACGTCAAGTTCCACGACGGCCAAACGTTCACCGCCAAAGACGTGGTCGCCACGTTCGACCGTCTCGCCGATCCGGCGAGCGGCTCGGCGGCGCTTTCCGTACTCAAGGGCGTGCTGTCCAAAGGCGGCGCCAAAGTGGTCGACGACCACACGGTCGCGTTTCATCTGGATGCGCCGAACGGCAACTTCCCGTATTACGTTTCTTCGGACAATTACAACGCCGTGATTCTGCCTGCGAACTACGCGGGTGGGTATGAAAAGAGCTTCATCGGCACGGGTCCGTTCAAGCTTGAAAAGTATCAGGCGAAGGTCGGCGCGTCGTTCGTGCGCAATCCCGATTACTGGGGCGACAAAGCGTTACCGCAACGCGTACAGTTCTCCTTCTACGCCGACGAACAGGCTCAACTGCTCGCACTGCAAGGCCATCAGGCCGACGTGATGGGCACCTTCACCGTGCAGGGTGGCGCCGGCATTCTGAACAATCCGGATTACAAGGCCGTGGGCGTGAAGTCGAGCGCGCACCGGCAGATTCACATGCGCAACGACAATCCGCTGTTCAAGGACAAGCGTGTGCGCCAGGCGCTGGCGTTGTCGCTCGATCGCGACGTGCTGGTGCGAGGCCTCTTCAAAGGTCGCGCGCAACTTGGCAACGACAGTCCGTTCGCGCCGGTGTTTCCTTCGTCGGATGCAGGTGTTGCGCAACGCAAGATCGACGTCGCGAAGGCGAAGCAATTGCTTGCGCAAGCGGGTGTGCCGAACGGCTTCGACGTGACGCTGACCACCGAAAAATACATGGAGATTCCCGATCTCGCGGTGGTCGTGCAGAACGCGGCGAAAGCCATTGGTGTACGTATCAATCTGAAGGTCGAAAGCCAGTCGCTGTATTACGGCGCGGGCACGCCGGGTAAATCGGATTGGCTCGACTCGCCGCTCGGCATTACCGACTACGGTCATCGCGGCGTGCCGAACGTTTTCCTGAATGCGCCGCTCACCAGCACCGGCACGTGGAACGCGGCGCACTTCAAGAATCCGCAATACGATCAACTGGTCGCGCAATTCGTCGCCGCCGTCGATCTCGGCTCGCAGAAGAAAATCTCCGGGCAGATCCAGACACTGCTGCTCGATGAAACGCCCATCATCATTCCATTCTTCTACGATCAACTGATCGCCATGCGCAAGGGCGTGAACGGCGTGCGCTTCACCGCGCTCGCGCAACTCTATTTCGACCGCGCGGTGTTGAGCGCGTAATGGTGAAGCGCCCGCGCGCATTCGGCAGGAGAGCACGATGTCGACCACGGTGACCCCTTCCGCACCGCCTGCGTCGAGCGGCAACGCGGGCCGCGTCGTGCGGTTTCTGGCGACGCGTGTCGGCTTGTCGTTGATCACGCTATGGCTGCTGTCGGTGATCGTCTTCGCGGGTGGACAACTGCTGCCCGGCGACATCGGCCGCGCGGTGCTCGGCCCGCTCGCCGATGCGCGCGCGGTCGCCGCGCTCAATCATCAACTCGGCGCGGACCGTCCGCTAACGACGCAATACATCGAGTGGATTTCGCATTTCGTGCGCGGCGATATGGGCCTCTCGTATGCGTATCGCGAGCCGGTCGGACCGTTTATCGCCGACGCGCTCGCGCATTCCGCCAAGCTCGGTTTGCTCGCGTTCATCGTGGTCGTGCCGCTCGGCATTGCGGGCGGCGTGTGGTCGGCTATGCACGCGGGACGCTGGCTCGATCGCACGATCAGCATCGCGGGACTGTCGGCGACGGTGGTGCCGGAATTCGTGTCGTCGATCGTATTGATCCTGGTGTTCGGGGTGTGGCTGCGCTGGTTGCCGATCGAAGCGTCGTATCCGCCCGAAGCGAGCGCACTCGAACAGTTGCGTCATCTGGTGCTGCCGGTGTTGCCGCTCGTACTGGTGTTCTTCGGCTACATAGCGAGAATGGCGCGCGCCGGCACCGTCGAGGCACTCGATGCCGACTACACACGCACGGCGATTCTCAAAGGCCTGCCGCGTCATATCGTGATCTGGCGGCATGTGTTGCGCAACGCGTTGCTGCCCACCATCACGGTCGCCGCCACGCAACTCGGTTATATGATCGGCGGCCTCGTGGTGGTCGAGACGCTGTTCCACTATCAGGGCATCGGCTCGCTGATCTACAACGCCGCCAAGGCCAAGGACTTTCCGATGCTCGAAGCAGGCGTACTGACAATCGGCGTGGTCTATACCGCTGCCAATCTCGTCGCGGATGCGCTGCATGTCCTGCTCAATCCGCGGCTGCGGGTGAGGAGCGCCGAATGAGCGCCATCGTTCCGCCGGCCGCGCCGCCGACTCCGGGGCCGAGTCCAACTCCAGGCCCGGCTACCGAGCCGCGCTTCGACCAGTTGCGTGTGCTGCTGCGCTCGCCCACGTTCGTGGTGGGCGTGGTGATCGTCGCGTGGTGGATCGTTTGCGCCATCGCCGGGCAATGGATCGTGCGCATCGACCCTTACGCGTCCGATCCGCTCAACTCGCTGACGCCGCCTGACAGCACGCACTGGTTCGGCACCGATCAACTCGGCCGCGACGTGTTCTCGCGCGTGATCGTCGGTGCGCGCGACATCCTCACCATTGCGCCGCTCGCCACGCTGCTCGGCACGGTGGCGGGCACGGCGCTGGGATTGATCGTCGGCTACTTTGAAGGCTGGGTCGACAACGTGGTCGGACGCGCGATCGACGCCGTGCTCGCGCTGCCGCTCGTGATCGTCGCGCTGCTCGCGCTGGCCGCGGTCGGCGCGTCGAACTTCACGGTCATCCTCGTGATCGGCGTCACCTTCACGCCGATCACCGCGCGCACCGTGCGCGCCGCCGTGTTCGCCGAACGGCATCTCGACTACGTCGCGGCGGCGCAACTGCGCGGCGAGCGCGCCCCCTACATCATGTTCGCCGAGATTCTGCCGAACGTGCTGCCACCCATCATCGTCGAAGCGACGGTGCGGCTCGGTTACGCGATCTTCGCGGTCGCCACGCTGTCGTTTCTCGGCTTCGGCATTCAGCCGCCGTCGGCCGACTGGGGTCTCGCGCTGTCCGAGTCGTACACGCTAATGGCGGGCGGCGCGTGGTGGACCGTGGTGTTCGCGGCCGGCGCGATTGCGAGCCTGGTGGTCGGCATGAATCTGATCGCCGACAGCGTGCAAGGCGTGCTCGAATGAACGGCCCGCCGCCCTCCTCGTTCCCCGCCTTCGACGTTTCGAAGAGCGATCGCACGGATGCGCTGACCGTCATCGGACTGACGGTCACGTACCGCATGCGCGGACGCGATCGCGAGGTGCTGCAGGACATTTCGTTTCGCGTGCGGCGCGGCGAAGCGTATGGTCTCGTCGGCGAGTCGGGTTGCGGCAAGTCGACCGTCGCGATGGCGACGCTGCGCTATCTGCCGCGCAACGGCAAAGTGAAGGCCGGCAAGATCATCATTGCCGGCGAGGACGTGCAGAAGCTCGACGCCGACGCGCTACGCAACATGCGCGCCAAAGCGATTTCGATGGTCTATCAGGACCCGGGGCGCGCGCTGAATCCGTCGCTGACAGTCGCGCGGCAAGTCTCCGAGGCATTCGAAGCCGCCGGCGTCGCGCGCGACGAAGCTTTGCGGCGCACGCTTGACATGCTGCGGCGGGTGCGCATCGCCGCGCCCGAGCGCGTGATGGACAGCTATCCTCATCAATTGTCGGGGGGCATGCAACAGCGCGTGGTGATCGCCATGGCGCTCGCCTCGAACCCCGCGCTGCTGATTCTCGATGAACCGACTACCGGGCTCGACGCTACTGTCGAAGCCGAAGTGCTCGACCTCGTTGCGCAGTTGCGCGCGGAACTCGGCACGGCCGTGCTCTTCATCAGCCACAACCTCGCGGTGATCGGGCGCATGTGCGAACGCGTCGGCGTGCTTTACGCGGGCAAGCTGGTCGAAGAAGGCGCGACGCAAGATGTCTTCACGCGGCCGCGCCATCCCTATACGGTCGGACTGTTGCGTTGTCTGCCCACGGCCGGACGCAGCAAAGATAGCGAGCGGCTCGACACGATTGCCGGCAGCCTGCCGTTGCCGGGTTCGGTGACGCAGGGCTGCATTTACGCGGACCGCTGCCGCCTCGCCGACGACCGCTGCCGCCGCGAGGCGCCGCCGCCGCATCGCGTTGGCGCCGCGCACGGCGATCAGATGTCGCGCTGCCATTACCACGAACGCGCGATCGAATTGCCGCGTGCGAGCGCGCAAACGCTGCCCGAGCACGACGGTGCGCCGATCGACGGCAAGCGTCCGGCTATCGTGCTGCGCGCGCAAAACCTCTCGAAGACGTTCCATGTGTCCGGCACTCCGCTGCGCGCCGTCGACAATGTTTCGATCGATCTCGCCAGCGGCGAAACGCTCGGCCTCGTCGGCGAATCAGGTAGCGGCAAGACAACGCTTGCCAAGCTGATGCTCGGCCTGCTCACACCGGATCCGGGCAGCGTGCTCGAACTCGACGGTGCACCGCTCGCCGCGCGCGTTACACGGCGCAACGACGCTCAGGTCAAGTCGCTGCAGATCGTTTTCCAGAACCCGGACTCGGCGCTCAATCGCGCGCATTCGGTGAAACGGCTGATCGGCCGCGCGCTGTCGCGCCTCACTACGCTGCGCGGGCCGGCAATCGATGAACGGCTCGCCTCGCTGGCGGCGGCCGTGCGATTGCCGCAGCGCTATCTCGGCTCGCGCACGCGGCAACTGTCCGGCGGACTCAAGCAGCGCGTGGCGATAGCTCGCGCGTTTGCAGGCGAGCCGCGCGTGGTGGTTTGCGACGAACCGACTTCCGCACTCGACGTCTCCGTGCAGGCCGCGATTCTGAACCTGCTGGCCGATCTGCAACGCGAACGCGGCGTGAGTTACGTTTTCATCTCGCACGATCTGCATGTGGTGCGCTATCTGTCGGATCGCATCGCCGTGCTGTATCTGGGCAGGCTGCTGGAGATCGGACCGGCGGCAGAGGTGTTTGGCGGACCGCATCATCCTTATACCGAAGCGCTGCTGTCTTCGGTACCGACGCTCGATGGCCACGGCGGCACAACCCGCATCCGGCTCTTTGGCGAGCTGCCGAGCGCGGCATCGCCGCCGTCGGGCTGCGTGTTCCACACACGCTGCCCGCGTAAGCTCGGCGCGATCTGCGAACAGCAGGATCCGCCTTTCCTCGACGCCGCTGTGGGCAACACCACAGGGCCGTCCGCGCATCGAATCCGTTGCCACATTCCTGTCGATGAATTGCGTGCACTGCAAGCCGTTTCTCGCGATGATGCGGATCACGCCGCCAGGAAGATCCCGGGCAACGGCTCGGAAAACGCGTCCGAGAATGCCGGGCGCAACGAATAGCGCCACGTGATGCGGCCTCGCGGCCGCACGTTTCATCGCCGAAACGTTTTCGCCTGTTTTTCCCTCGTGCGCATCGCACATCCCTATCCGGCACTCGTGACCTCAAGGCTTTGCGGTCAATGGCATGGATATCGCTAAGTACTGACCAGACAGCGAAACCAGAGAGACTGGAGACATAGGCAGAAGCGGCGCGGTATTGGGCGACGAGCGACGGGCGGCAAAGCGGAAGAGCGGCGTAGGCAAAAATAGCAATGGGTGATTGACCGGCGTCGGCAAGACGCACTCGGGGGCGACGAGGCCAGCGTGCAGACCGACCCGCCGTCGCAGACTCAGGGTGACAGATGGCGGCAACGAGGCGCCATCGCTCCCTCGGGAGAGACGTGATGAAGACCACAAGATTCAATCAGTACTACTGCGGGGTTATACGCGATACTGCGATCGTAGCGGGCGTGGTTGCTCTGGCGACTCAGGTCGCGTATCCGGCCTCGACGGATGTGATCCCCCAGTGGATCGTGCTCGCCGAAGCGCCGCTGCCGGCCAGCGCTGTGCATAGCGTGGCGCAACTCGCGCAGGACGACAGCGCGGCGCCAGCCGGACTGACGACGGGCGCCGCAGCCGGCGAGTCGACCGCCGCCGACGACGCCGCCCTGGTATTTCGGCCGCACGACTGCAACAGCGCCAACATCAGTGGATGCGCTCCTCGTGGCGGTGGCAGTGCCAGCAACGGTGCGGCGAGCTCGGGCAACAGTGGCGCTGGTGCGAACGGCAGCGCGGGTGGTGCGGCCGGGTCGGCGGGTTCAGGCAGCGGCAACTCAGGCGCGAGCGGGAGTGGCAAGGGGAACGGCAGCGGAAGTGGCAATGGGAGCAGTGGTGGCGGTAGCAGCAGCGGCGGCGGTAGCAGTGGCGGTGGAAGCAGCGGCGGCGGTAGCAGTGGCGGTGGAAGCAGCGGCGGTGGAAGCAGTGGCGGTGGAAGCAGCGGCGGTGGAAGCAGTGGCGGTGGAAGCAGCGGCGGCGGAAGCAGTGGCGGTGGAAGCAGCGGCGGTGGAAGCAGCGGCGGTGGAAGCAGTGGCGGTGGAAGCAGCGGCGGCGGCGGGAGCGGCGGCTGCGGTTGCGGAGGCTCCAGCGGCGGCGCCGGCGCAGGTGGTGGTAAAGGGGGTGGCTTTGGCGGTGGTTTCGGCGGTGGTAAGGGTGGTGGTTTTGGCGGCGGCTTCGGTGGCGGTTTCGGCGGCGGCTTTGGCGGAGGCTTCGGCGGCGGTCACGGGGGCAAGGGCGGCGGCGGGAACGGTGGTGGCAACGGCGGAGGGAACGGGCACTAGCAGTCGCCCGCTCCACGAGTAGGGGGCCCCCGCGCCCTGCTCCCGCTAACGGCATTCTCCGGCATACCGTTCGCTGTTCGCCGGCATCGGCGGTGATGTCTCGATCCCCCGGTCGAGCGTCACCGCCCGAGGCCGGTCTTTCCGGACGTTCCACCTAAGCGGGCCGGTACGCCGCCGTGACGCCCATCCAGCACATGCTCAGCGAACGCGCCCGCGGCGCGGCCATAACTCGAACAATCGGCCGCGCATCAGCGCGGGACCGGAACCAAACCGGGGCGATCGCCTCATATCAGATTCAACGTTCGATATGAGGGCACCACAACATGCAACGAAATACCCTACCCTCCGCGGCACACGCGGCCTCCGGCCTGTTGATGGCCGCCGCGCTCGGCCTCGCATCGCTCGCTCATGCGCAGATGCCGGCGCAAAAAACTCCCGCACAGACGGCACAGACGGCGCAAACAGCGCAAGGGGCACAAGCCGCACAGCCACTGTCGCCGACGCTGTCACAAGCCGCACCGCCAGTCGATCCCACTTTCTCCGCCTATTCGCTCGTGCAGACCTGCAAGCAGAAAAACGACAACGTCGCGCAAGGCCAATGTGTCGGCGCAATTCGCGGCATCATCCACGGCTATCAGTACGGCGTGCTGTTCCTCGGTCAGCGCGCCGCCCTGCCGGCCAATGAAACGCAGCGCGTCTCGCTGTGTCTGCGCAATACGCAGGTGTCGTCGATCGTCGACGAATTCGTCGCGGACGCCGCCCAGGTCAACGAAGATTCGCTCAAGCACACCCCCGCCGAAGTCGCGGTGCTGGGCTCCGTGCACATGCACCACAGCTGCAATTGATCGCTCGCACGCAGCGTGGCCGTTGCATGTCAATCCGAATCGATGACACGCCTGCAGCGGCCTGTTGCGCACCAGACGATCGCCGCGCTTACAGCATTTCTAGCGGACGCTTGCCGCGTGGCGGCTTGAAGTAAGCGTCGATAGCGGCAAGCTCATCGGCGCCGAGTTGCAGCTGCGACGCGCGGTGGTTGTCGCGCACATGCTCGACCCGCCCCGCCTTCGGAATCGCGAACACGCCGGGCTTGAGCAACACCCATGCGAGTGCCACCTGGAACACGGAGACGCCGCGCGCGTCGGCAATATCGTCAAGCGGTGAACGTTTCGGCAAGCGGGCGTGATCGATCGGGCTGTACGCCATGGCCGGCATCTTGCGCGCGGCGAGCCACGGCAGCAGATCGAATTCCGGCCCGCGCCGCGCCACGTTGTAGAGAATCTGATTGGTCGCGCAAGCATCGCCGCCCGGCGTGTCGGCGAGTTCTTCCATGTCCTCGGTGTCGAAATTGCTGACGCCCCAATGGCGAATCTTGCCCGCCCGCCGCAACGCCTCGAAGCCCTCGACCGTTTCCGCGAGCGGCACCGAGCCGCGCCAGTGCAGCAGATACAGATCGAGCTGCTCCGTCTGCAAACGCTTGAGGCTCTGCTCGCAGGCCGCGATCACGCCGCGCCGGCTGGCGTTATGCGGATACACCTTGCTGACCAGAAACACCTTGTCGCGCAACCCGTTCAGCGCGGCGCCCAGCAGCGATTCGGTCGCGCCATCACCATACATTTCCGCCGTGTCGATCAACGTCATGCCGAGTTCGACGCCGCAGCGCAGCGCGTCGATTTCAGCGGCCCGCCGCGCCGGTATTTCCCCCATCTCCCAGGTGCCCTGCCCCAGTTTCGGAATGCGTGCGCCGTCGGGCAGGCTCACGCTTGCGATATCGCTCGTCATGCTGACTCCTCGAAGTGGCTCAATGGTCGGCAATGCCGCGGCGCAGGTGAATGCGCGGCGCATGCCACGAACAACATAGCGACGAGTTTAGCGGTTCGATGGGCATTGGATCGGGCACCAGGCAAAAGCCCGCTATAACGCAGCGCGCCGATGTCATAGAATTGCCCCTTGCCCTTCTTGCGTGAGCTCCATGACCTCTGCCTCGGAAGACCGCTGGCGCGACCTGCGCCCGGACCCGGAAAACGACACGCCGCTATACCTGCAACTTGCTCGCAAGCTCGGCGCCGCCATCCACGAGAACCGCTGGAACGCCGGCGAGGCGCTGCCCTCGGAACGCGTGCTCTCGGAGGCGCTGGGCGTATCGCGGATCACTTCACGCAAGGCCATTGCCTTGCTGGTCGAGCAGGGTCTGATTCGGCGCACGCAGGGCGCAGGCAGTTTCATCACGCCGCGCTACGAAGATCCGCTGTCGCGTCTGTCGAGCTTCAGCGAAATGCTGCGGCGGCGGGGTTTTACACCGAGTTCGAAGTGGCTGTCGCGCGAAATCCTGCCGGCGAACCGCGACGAAGTGATTCAGCTCGGCTTGTCGCCGGCCGCGGCGGTCACGCGTTTGCGGCGCTTGCGACTGGCCGACGGCATCGTGATGGCGGTGGAGAATTCCACGTTCCCCGCCGCGGTGATTCCCGATCCTCAAGCAATCGGCGATTCGCTTTACACGTACCTCGAGAATCGCGGTCTGTCGATTGTCCGCGCGCTCCAGCATTTTCGCGCGGTGAACGCGAGCGAGGAAATCGCGCAGCAGATGAGCATCGCCCCGAACGAGGCGCTGCTGCTGATCACGCGCGTGGGCTACACCGCCGACCAACGGGCTATCGAGTTGACCGACACTTACTGCCGCAACGATTACTACGACTTCGTGGCGGAATTGAGGAAGTAGGTTTTCAAGTCTTCGTGCCGTGGGCGGGTTGTTTGCCGGGCAGTTTCCGCGCAGTTTCCGTTCACGCCCTCGCAAGCACTTTAGCTCTCACACCCACGCTGCCTCATGTGCGCCCACTCGGGTCGGCGGCAGCGCAAAATACGCAGGCGTCTCATCCAGCACTTCGGCCGGCTGCACGCCCAGCACACTTCCAAACTCCGACTCCACGGTTGCGAGACAATCGCGCACATCTTCGAGCGCGACGTCGGGCGCTTTCCAACCCTCGGGCATCTGCCCGAACGACTGCAACCACCGGCCTGTTTGTGCGAGCGAGACGCGCACATGCCAGCTTCCCCCTTCAGTAGCCCGCCGCGCCAACCCGGCCATCGCACCGAAGGCAGCCAGATAGCCGGTCGCATGATCCAGCGCCTGACACGGCAGATGCTTAGGCTCGTTCCACCCTGCCGCCTGCCGCTCGGTAAAGGCAATTCCGCTCGCCGACTGGACCAGACTGTCGAACCCGCGCCGCTGTGCCCAAGGCCCCTCGTGACCGTAGGCCGACACCGAAACGTAGACGATCCCTGGCCGCACACGCGCCATCTCCTCGGCACCGAAACCGCGCGCGGCCAGCGCCCCCGGGCGATAGGCCTGGAGAAATACATCGGCGTCGCCGGCGAGAGCCCGCAACGCCTCGCACCCCGCCGGCTCGCGCAGATCGACGAGCGCCGAACGCTTGCCGCGTCCGTTGTCGATCACCAGCGGCGCGATATTCGGCAGATGCGGCCCGTTGATCATCAACACGTCCGCGCCATGCTGCGCGAGCGCGCGGCCGGCGACAGGCCCGGCAATGATGCGCGACAGATCCAGCACGCGCACGCCCGCCAGCGGCCGGTCCGCGCCGCGCTGACGCGGCGGCTCGACCGGCGCGTCGCCGATGCGCTCGATCTCGAAGAGCGGCAAGCTCGCAATCGCTTTCGCCTGATCGAGCGCGGCCCACTCTTGCGGCGTGCGAATCAATGCGGCGCATAGGCCCGCGTCGGCGAGCGTCTGGTCGAGCGTCGCACCGTCCCAACCGCGAATCGCCGAGGCCACCGCCTCCCGATCGTTCGCGCAGCCGAGCACCGTCAGTACACCCTGCAAGTGATGCGGGAAGTTCGTATGCAGCTGAATCCAGCGGCCGTCGCGTGTCTCGTAGAAACCCATGACCGGATCGCGCAGGGCAGGCGGCGGCCCGTCGTTGATTCGCAAATAACGTTCGCTGCGAAACGATGCCAACGCACGTCGCATCTCCACCGTCACGTGTTGCCGCCGGCCCGTGCGCAGACGGTGATATTCCGCGGCCGCCAGTCCGGTCGCGGCGATGCTCGCCGAGGCCAGGCTGCCGACCCGGTAGACCGATGGCAAACCAGGATCGGCGCCGGTCAGCGTAACCGACCTCAGCGCAGTCGGGTCGCATCCGGCAAGCGTCCAGATATGTTTGAGAGCAAGTTCGGGCGTCATGGCGTTTCATCACGGAGCGGGAGGAAGTGAGCCGAGTCTAGAAGTCCGCGACGTTGCAATCAATCTTGATTATGATAATCAATATATATTGATTTCTTCGGTTTCCGTCCTTTCCCATGCCGACCTCGAATTCCCTCACCGCCGCTGAAGCCGCCGCCGCGCTCGGCATCAGCTTGCCGACGCTCTACGCCTATGTGAGCCGAGGCATGCTGAGTTCGTCGCCGGATGCGCAAGGCAAGCATCGTCTCTACGACGCCGGCGAAGTGCGCCGCCTCGCGCGTCGCAAGGAAGACGGCAAGCGCGCGGGCAAGGTCGCGCAGAAGGTGCTGGATTGGGGCGTGCCGGTGCTCGAATCGTCGATCACGCTGGTCGCCGAGGGCCGTCTGCTGTATCGCGGGCACGACGCCATGGAACTGGCGCGAAGCGCGTCGCTGGAGGACGTCGCCGCGCTGCTGTGGGAATGCAGCGTGAAGCGGATCGCCGATGCGCCGGCCGTGCCGTTCGCGACCGCGCAGTGGGCCGCGTGGCTCAAGCTGTGGAGCGACAGCACGCCGCTCGATCGCGCGCTCGTGCTGTTGCCGGCCGCGGCGGCGCAAATGCCGCGGGTGTGGGCGCTCGGGCGTGACGCGCAACTCGATACGGCTTGCGCCGTCACGCGTCTGCTGGCTGCCGCGATGATCTCGGCGGCGCCGTCGAACGAGCCGCTGCACCGGCAACTCGCTTCAACGTGGCAGGTGCGCAACCGCCAGCAGGCCAACTTGCTGCGCGCGGCGCTGGTGGCGTGCGCGGATCACGAGTTGAACGCATCGACCTTCACGGTGCGCTGTATCACGTCGACAGGAGCGCATCTGTTCGGCGCGGTGGCGGGCGGCCTCGCCGCTTTGTCGGGTCCGCGTCATGGTGGCGAAACGGTGCGCATCGCCGCGCTACTCGAAGAAGCGTCGCGCGCGCCCGATCTCGACCGTTATCTGGCGAACCGGCTCGCGCGTCATGAAAACGGCGTGCATGGGCCAATCCTGTCGGGCTTTGGTCATCCGCTTTATCCGGAGGGCGACCCTCGTGCGCGGCTGCTGCTCGCCATGCTCGCCGACTGCGCGCCGGCTCGTTCGCCGTTAGCGGATGTGCTCGGATTGGCTCGCGCGGTACGCGACACGACCGGCGCGGAGCCGACTCTGGACTTCGCGCTCGCCGCCATCGAGCGGGTGCTGGCGTTGCCGGCCGGCAGCGCCTTCACGCTGTTCGCGGTAGGCCGGACCGTCGGCTGGATTGCCCACGCCATGGAACAGGCGCGCGACGGCCGGTTGATCCGGCCGCGGGCGCGCTACATCGGGGAATACGAGGCGGCCGGGCCGAATTGAGGCGCAGCGCCCTTGGTGCAGATGCTCAACGAACCGTCAGGCCGCGCCCAGCCAGCGCGGCAGCCAGCTCAGCACCGAGAACCCCGAAGCCGGCCTGTTGGCGGGACGCTCGGAACCGCTTGCCAGCGCAAACCGCGCGCCGGTCTGCCCCGCGCTGATCCACGCCACAACCCGGCGCGGCAACTCGATCGACTCGCCGGCGGCGAGCCAGTGATCCTCGCTGTCACCCTCGACGGTCAGCCAGATCTCGCCCGAGATCACCTTGAAGATCGACGGACGCGCGACACGCCAGGCCGACGCGGGCTCGCCATGTTCCAATTCGAAAATCCGGACTTCACGCATCGCATTTCTCCTTCAAAGAGCTTTTCTGTTGTACCGATTATTGACGTGCGATGATCGGATACCCATGCACAGTTCCGAACACTTTGGTCGGAACTGTTCAGTCAAAAAACCGGACAGTTGGCGTGAACCGCGTGTCGTTCGCGAGTGGAAAGCCCGTGCGCGCCCGCCCTGCTGTCCGGCGAAGGAAGAGATCCGCATGAAACTCGAAATCCAGCTTGATCGGGACAACGGCGTGCCGCTGACCGAGCAGATCGTCACGGGCGTCACGGCGTGGATCCGCTCGCGTACCGCCCACCCAGGTTCGAAGCTGCCGTCGATTCGCCAGTTCGCCACCGACTACGGCGTGAGCCGCTTTCCGGTGATCGAAGCTTACGACCGGCTGGTGTCGCTCGGCTATATCGACTCGCGCCACGGCTCGGGCTTTTACGTCTCCGACCGTCAGCCGGCGAGCACGCATTGCCAGGGCACGACGGATCCGCGCCGTGCCGAAGACGAATCGGATCATCTCCTGCAGCAGTTCAACCACCCCGGCGAAACGCTCAAGCTGGGTAGCGGCTTCATCCCCGAAGCGTGGCGCGACATGGATGGGATCGCGCAGGCGATCCGCCACGTCTCGCGCACCGACCCGGCGAGCATGGTCGATTACGCCACCCCGCTCGGCAACCTGACTTTGCGCGAGCACCTGCAAAGCCGCATCGGCCAGTTGGGAATTCAGGCGGACGCGTCGCAGATCCTGATCACCAATGGCGCAAGCCAGGCATTCGATCTGCTGATGCGCTACATGCTCAAGCCAGGCGACACGATCTTTGTCGAAGACCCCGGCTACTACAACCTCTACGGACTGCTGAAGCTGCATGGCGTGAAGCTGATCGGCATTCCACGCACGCGTAACGGTCCCGACCTGGACGTGATGCAGGAGCAATTGAAGTCGCACCGGCCGAAGCTGCTGTTCATCAACACCGTGTTCCACAATCCGACCGGCACGACAGTCGCGCCGCAGGTGGCTTTCCGGCTATTGCAGCTCGCGCGCGAGCACGGGTTCTCGATTATCGAAGACGATATCTACGCCGATTTTCAGACCGACCTCACCGACCGCCTGGCCACGCTCGATCAGCTCGAACACGTGATCTATCTGGGCGGCCTGTCGAAGACGCTGTCGTCGTCGCTGAGGATCGGTTGTGTGGTGGCGAGCCACGCGATCATCAAGGATCTGGTCGATATCAAGATGCTGACGAGCATCGGCGGCTCGCGTTTTGCCGAAGCGGTCGCCGTGTCGATGCTGGAACGCGGCGCCTATCGCAAGTATCTGGAACGCCTGCGACGGCGCATGCGCGACGCGCTCGGCTCGACGATTCAGACGCTCGAAGACGTCGGCTGGGACATTTTCGACAAACCTGTGGGCGGCAAATTCGTGTGGGCTCGCGTGCCGCACGTGGCCAATGCGGAAAGATTGGTGGAGTGCGGTGCGCCGCTGGGCGTGACCGTGGTACCGGGCAACTACTTCCGGCCGAATATGGAGGTCAGTCCGTGGACCAGAATTCATATCGCGTTTGGTAACGACCCACGTGCGCAAGCGTTCTTTCGTGCTGCGGTGGCGTTGCCGGCTTCGGGGTGAGGTCTCGGCGTGAAGTTTTGGGGTGAAGCCCCGCAATGAGGCCTCGGAGTGAGGGCTCGGAGTGAGACGCTGAACCGAGGCGCCAGGGTGACCAATCGCCGCGTTTCCGACTCGCTGCGACTTCCCCGCCCTGCGCCGCGCGGCGCTTTTCCCTAGAATAGCGAGTCCCAGCCCGTCCTGCGCGCCCAGCCGCCCTCCATGTCCACGCCGACTCCGCCCGCCCTCGCGCCCACTACGCCCAGCGCGCCTTCGCCCCGCTCGCTCACCGTGATGCTGTGGGTCGTCGCCACCGGCTTCTTCATGCAGACGCTCGACTCGACCATCGTCAACACCGCGCTCCCGGCGATGGCGACGAGCCTCGGCGAGTTGCCGCTGCGCATGCAATCGGTGGTGATCGCCTATTCGCTGACCATGGCCGTGATGATCCCGGTATCCGGCTGGCTCGCCGACAAATTCGGCACGCGCCGCGTGTTTTTCAGCGCGATCCTCGTGTTCGCGGTCGCTTCGTTGTTGTGCGCGAACGCGCACACGCTGAATCAACTCGTGGCCTTCCGCATCATGCAAGGCGTGGGCGGTGCGATGCTATTGCCGGTCGGTCGCCTCGCGGTGTTGCGCACCTTTCCGGCTGAGCGCTATTTGCCGGCGCTTTCATTCGTGGCGATTCCGGGCCTCATCGGACCGCTAATCGGCCCCACGCTCGGCGGCTGGCTCGTGAAGATCGCATCCTGGCACTGGATCTTTCTGATCAACGTGCCGGTGGGTATCGTCGGTTGCATCGCTACGTTCATCTTCATGCCGGACAGCCGCAACGAGCACGTCGGCAAGTTCGATATGAAAGGCTACTTGCTGCTGATCGTGGCCATGGTGGCGATTTCGTTCGCACTCGACGGCCGTACCGAATTAGGCATTCAGCATGCCACGGTGCTGGTGCTGCTGATTCTGAGCCTCGCCTGCTTTGTCGCCTACGGCTTGCACGCCGTGCGCGAGCCTTCGCCGATTTTCTCGCTCGACCTCTTCAAGATCCACACGTTCAGCGTCGGCCTGCTCGGCAATCTGTTCGCGCGAATCGGCAGCGGCGCGATGCCCTATCTGATCCCTCTGCTATTGCAGGTGAGTCTCGGCTATAGCGCCTTCGAAGCCGGCATGATGATGCTGCCGGTGGCGGCCGCGGGCATGGCATCCAAACGTCTCGTGACCACGTTGATCATCAAGTACAGCTACCGCCGCGTGCTGATTGTCAACACGGTGCTGGTCGGCTTGACGATGGCAAGCTTCGCGCTCACCTCCGCCAACCAGCCGCTATGGCTGCGGCTCGTGCAACTCGCGTTCTTCGGCGGCGTCAACTCGATCCAGTTCACCGCAATGAACACGTTGACGCTCAAGGACCTGGGCACCGGCGGCGCGAGCAGCGGCAACAGCCTCTTTTCACTGGTCCAGATGCTGTCGATGAGTCTGGGCGTGACCGTGGCCGGCGCCCTGCTCGCCACGTTTACAGGCCTGTTGCCGCGTGTGACGGCCGCCAATTCGCTGCCCGCGTTTCACGCGACGTTCCTGTGTGTCGGCATCATCACGGCAGGCTCGTCGTGGATCTTTGCGCAACTGTCGCCGGACATCCGCACGCCCGCGAAAAAGACCGATCCTTCCGAACGAACCTGATACGTGTCGCCCCAGCCGCGCGCTCCGCCGCCGACCCGCAACGGGGCGCGGGCCGCACCAGCGAAGTGCGAATCGTCGCGTTCGCGCCCGCGCTGGCGCACAATCGTCTTATCTGAGTGTGACAGTCGGGCATGCGTGCTGTGTTTCCAGACGCGCATAGTTCTTGCTCGCCTATCCTGTAAACTGACGCTTTGCGCGTGCGGACTCATGTCGAGCATGCAGGCGCGCCGCCACCCCACACGACTGACATGATGAGCATGATCGAACTCGATCCTCCCGGTTTCCAGCCGCCGCGCCCAATGGCCGGCGATGAGGGTTCCCGGCGCACCGTTCTGTACGGCGGCTACACTGTTTTCAGCGTGTTCCAGCCGGTTTTCTCCGTGTCGCACCGGCGCGCGATCGGTTATCACGCGTCGCTGCGCGCCCGGGACGAACACGGGTTGCAAGTGCCGTCGCACGAGGTGTTCACACAGGCCGCGCGGCGCGGCGATCTGCTCGAACTCGGGCGGCTCGCAGAATCCCTGCATCTAGGCAACTTCAACGCGTTCGACAGCCACGACGAATGGCTCTTTCTGAGCCTGCACCCGGCCGCGCTGATGGACACCAGTTACGGCGACGCGCTGCTTGCCGGCCTCAAGGCGCTCGGCCTGCCGCCGCAGCGCGTGGTGCTGGAAGTTTCAGAACAAGCGGGCGGCGAAACCACGCGCTTTGCCGAAATCATTGATGCGCTGCGTAAATCCGGCTTTCTGATCGCGCTCGACGGTTTTGGCGCGAAGCATTCGAACATTGACCGCGTGTGGAATCTGCGGCCGGACATCGTCACGCTCGACCGCTGCATTCTCGCGCAAGCCAGCGAACACTCGCACATTGAGCGCGTGCTGCCAGGCCTCGTCTCGCTGCTGCACGAATCCGGGCAACTGGTGCTGATGGGCGGCCTGAGCACCGAACGCGACGCGTTGATCGCGCTCGAATGCAACGTGGACTTCGTGCAAGGCGCATTCTTCGCTGGTCCGAGCGTCGAGCCGGTCAAACCGCAAGCGGCGGCCGGCTTGATGGACTCGCTCTCCGCAGCGCTACGTGAACGGGTTGGCGCGCGTGAGCGCGCACAATCCGCGCGGCTCGCACCGTACGTTACCGCGCTCGAAACCGCAGCCGCGCAACTGGTGGCCGGCGAGTCCGTTGCGCAAGCCACCGCCTCACTCCTCACGCTCGGCGAGACGGCACGCTGCTTCGTGCTGGACGGATCGGGCCGGCAGATCGGCGACAACGTGCTGCCGCCGGGGCGCGCCTCGCAACGCGCCAAGCGCTTCCGCCCGCTGCTGCATTCGGAAGGCGCGAGTTGGGAGCGCCGGCCGTACTTTATCCAGGCGATGCGCATGCCCGGTCAGGTGCATCTCACGCCTCCCTACCTGTCGATCAACGAAGCTCACCTGTGCGTGACTGCCTCGATCGCCGCGCACACGCCGACTGGTACACAGGTGCTATGCGTGGACATCAACTGGGAAGTCGCGGCCCACCGAAATTGAGGCCACAGCGGTCTGCTGGATCCGCGCAAGCAGTTGCCTGACCGCTGCGCGGCCTAGCATGCGGTTAATGGCGCGCAAGCGCGCCGCGCTCGTCACCACGCGCATGGCGATGATTCTTGTGGAGCCGTCCGCAAGGCTATTCGTGGACACGTCGAGGACCCCCACGACCTCGCCCTCGAAGAACAGAGCGACACACAATGTGCCCGAGACCGACACCGTCTCGGCGTTGCTCGCACGCTCGACGAGCGACGTTACCGTGTCCATCCACCCTGCCACTGCCGGTTCCGAGGTGCCGACCGGCGCGTCGCTGAAGACCTCCGGCGCGTCGCCAAAGAGCCGCAACAGGCCGGCTCGATCCTGCGCCTCCAGCGCCGCGCGCAAGCGCTCCACGATCTGTGCATGCGCGGCCGGATCAGGCCGCTCAACCGGGGCACCCGCCCGTTGCAAACGCGCCTTGGCCCGATGGACGATCTGCCGGCAGGCGGCCGGCGTGCGCTCGAGAATGGCCGCGATCTCCGCATAGTCGCAGTCGAAGGCTTCGTGCAGCACGAACGCCGCTCGTTCGTCAGGCTTGAGCCGCTCGAGGAGCAGCATCACGCCATACGACATCTCCGCTGCACGCAAAGCCAATTCCTCTGCCGAGGGCGCGACCTCGTCGAGCCACGGTTCCGGCAACCAGCCCGCGGTTTGCGACGCGCGTTCGCGCTGCACGTGCCGCAGCCGGTCGATCGCCGCGCGCGTGGTGATCGTGGTGAGCCAGGCAACAGGTGTCTGCACGTCTTGCGTGTCCGCGAGGTGCCATTTCAATCCCACGTCTTGCACCACGTCTTCTGCTTCGGCGCGGCTGCCGAGCATTCGGTAGGCCAGCGCAAACAGGCGGGCACGCGCGGCCTCGAAACTGGATGCCTTCTCGATTGCTTGTTCCGTCATATATAGACCTCCAGTTCGTGCGTGGTGTAAAGCGCGCGGCGCGCTGCCTGCGAACTTGTCCGGGCGCGCGCCAACAACGTCATTCTTTTCATCTTGACGGCTGGGCATCGAACGATGTGACAGCTTCGCGTAAAAAAATTTCTGTCACGTCGCCCATTGCCGCGCCGTCATAGGGACAACAACCCGCGCAATGAATGCGCTGGCGTTCCTACACCCGCCGTCACCCACGCGGCATAAACGAGGTCGACATGCATTCCAGCTATCCAGCCATCACCGGCCTTGGCCTCGTGCCAACCGTGATCGAACAATCCGGCCGCGGCGAGCGCGCTTATGACATTTATTCGCGTCTGCTGCGCGAGCGCATCGTGTTTCTGGTCGGGCCCGTGAACGAGCAGTCGGCCAGCGTAATCGTCGCGCAACTGCTGTTTCTGGAATCCGAGAATCCCGACAAGGATATTTCTTTTTACATCAATTCGCCGGGCGGTTCCGTGTACGACGGCCTCGCGATCTACGACACCATGCAGTTCATCAAACCGGAGGTATCCACTTTATGCACGGGCTTCGCCGCGAGCATGGGAACCTTCCTTCTCACCGCCGGCCAGCGTGGGAAGCGGTATGCGTTGCCGAACGCGCGCATCATGATTCACCAGCCGTCCGGCGGAAGCCAAGGCACGGCCGCAGACGTCGAAATTCAGGCGAAGGAGGTGCTTTATTTGCGAGGGCGCCTGAATACCATAATGGCTGAGCGCACCGGGCGCAGCATCGAGGAAATCGCGCGCGACACCGACCGCGACAACTTTATGTCGGCACATGCGGCCCGGACTTATGGTCTCGTCGACGAGGTGCTGGAAACGCGCGCGGCGCTTTCTACCGCGTCGCTTTTACACGAACGCTAGTGCGGTGGTCCCGTGGTCCGGTGGTCGAGCCATCGCGCCGTGTCGGGCCGCTGCGCCGAACCGTATCGGCACTGCGCGTGCCGCAGCGTAAACCGCGCTGAAAAAGCTCCTGGAAAACGTCGCAAGGAGCGTGGGCCGGTGCGGGTTCGCACCGCCCGCATCGGTGCGAGTGGAACACAAAAGCTGATCACCTCCGCTGGAATCGCTATCATGGTCGCGATTCGTCGAATTTGACGATCGCTTCAATGGAGATATACATGGCGTCATCCAACGAAACCGTCAGCATGGCGCTATTCTGCGACTTCGAAAACGTCGCGCTTGGCGTGCGCGATGCGAAATACGACAAGTTCGATATCAAGCTGGTGCTCGAACGGCTGCTGCTCAAGGGCAGCATCGTCGTGAAGAAGGCGTACTGCGACTGGGACCGCTACAAAAGTTTTAAAGGCGCGATGCACGAGGCCAATTTCGAATTGATCGAAATTCCGCACGTGCGCCAATCGGGCAAGAATTCCGCTGACATCCGGCTCGTCGTGGACGCGCTCGACCTTTGCTACACAAAGTCTCACGTCAACACGTTCGTCATCATCAGCGGCGACTCCGACTTCTCGCCGCTGGTGTCGAAGCTGCGTGAAAACGCCAAGCAGGTGATCGGCGTCGGTGTGCAGCAATCCACGTCGGATCTGCTGGTCGCGAACTGCGACGAGTTCTTTTTTTACGATGACCTCGTGCGAGAGAGTCAGCGCACGGTCGCCAAACGCGAGTCGTCGCGTCCGCCACACGCCACCCAGCCGGCGGCCAAACGCGCGCCTGACGAAGAAAAAACTCGCAACAAGGAAGACCTCGAAAAACGCCGTACCAAGGCGGTCGAAATTGCTGTGCAAACGTTCGACGCGCTTGCGTCGGAGCGCGGAGACAGCGGCAAGATCTGGGCGTCGGTGCTGAAGAACGCGATCAAACGCCGCAAGCCGGATTTCAACGAAACGTACTACGGTTTTCGCGCCTTCGGCAATCTGCTGGAAGAGGCGCATGCTCGCGGGCTGCTCGAATTCGGCCGCGACGAGAAGTCGGGCGCATATGTGTATCGCAGTACGGCCGCGAACCTCGCGGGCGAAAATGCGAGCGAAACCACCGAAGCTTCCGAGTCGGCGGAACAGTTGTATGAAGCGCAGGTGGCCGAAGTCGTGAGCGCCGAGTCGGGCGGCAAACACGAGTCACGCCGTCGTGGGCGAGGCAATCGCAAGGCGGGCCGCGGCCAGCAGGAAGCCGTGCATGAAGAGCGTATTGCTGTCGAACACCTCGCCGGCGCACAGGCTCAAACGGAAGACCTGCCCGCGCATACGCCGAAGAACAGCGAGTTCATTTTTGAACTACCGGAAGCGCCGATAGCGTCGGCGGAAACTTCGACGGCTGAAGAGACAGGCGGCGTTGACAGCGGAGCCAACGAGCCGCATGCAGGCGACAAGCAACCCACGCGCCGTAAAGAGCGCGCCCCCCGCAAGACGGCCGCGAAAAAACCAAAGAAGGCTGCGCCGAGAAGCATTGAAGATATTCCGGAGATTGCAGCCCCTGCCGAAACGGTGGCCCCTGCCGCCACAGCGGAAGAAGCGTCAGCGCCAGCAAGAAAGACCGCACGCAAAACCGCGGCGCGTAGTCGTCGTCCGCGCAAGTCTGCTGCGACGAGCGACACGCAATGAGCGTTGCAAACCGGCGCGCTGCGCGCCGGTTTGAAGTGGGTCCAACGGGAAAATGAAGGACTTCGCCCTGAACGGGCGGGACGTACCCCGCACACGGCGTGATGCGTCGCAACGTGAGTGAACCCCGCATCAAGCAGTAGGCCGTGTTTGAACTGCATCACTAATCGTTGGGTGGGAGTTCAACTTTTGGGGTGCAGTTCAGTTTGCCGAAACCGAACAGGGCTCTTTCTCACGCGCCCCGAACCGTCACAAACGGCTAACCGCCGACGCTACGTCTCGCCGCCCATGCGAGCAAGCTCGACCGCAACCACGCCGCGCCGCCCCATGTAAGCCCCTCTTCCGCTCACAGCAACCCGAACACCGCCACGCCATTGGTCGCGCCCACGTACACCTTGCCGCGCGCGATCATCGGCGTGATGAATTTGTTGCCCGCGCCCCATTGGTCGCGCGTGCTGGCCTGATTGCTGTTGTACAACTCGACGGCAAGATTACCCGCGTTGTAAGCGTGTAATGCGCCCGTCGTGCCGTTTTCCGCCGCCCAGACGATGCCGTTGCTCGCACCGTTCGCCGACACGGCCGGCGTCGCACCCGGATAAGCAAAGGTAGTCGGACTCTTCGACGCGGCGGTCGTCGCGAGGAACGCCCCCGCGACCGGCAACGCCTTCAGGTTATCGTTCAGACCGCCGTAATAGACCACACCGTTGTAGTAAGCCGGCGATCCCCAGATGCCGCCCGCCAGAGTGCCGATCAACTCCTGCCAGATGTTGTTGGCGCTCGGGCTGAATTTGCCCATCGCATCACGATCGACGACGTAAATGTGGTTGTCCTTGCCGGCCGCCACCGCGAGATGTTTGACCACCCCGCCCGCTGTCGTCTGGTCCGGCAACACCATCGCGCCGCCCGAGCCGAAATCGTTGTCCGTGCCCGCTTCCTCGACCACGTTGGACATCGCGAAGTAATCGGTCACCTGCAGGTTGCCCAAGGAGAGCTTCATCATCGAATTGCCGAGGTCGCCATCGACAGGAAAGCCCTGTGCATTGAGCGTGGTGCCGAACGTACCGTTGCCGTCCACGACGTAGAGCGACGTGCCGTCCGACGCCATGCCGGAGCCGGCCATCCAGATCGAGCCCTGACTGCCGTTCGGCGTGATGTTGAGCGCACTGGTCTGTTTCAGCGTGTCGGCGCTATACGCCATCAGCCAGCCGGTGTATGCGCCCGACATGCAGTGCGCGGTCCAGCCCATGTAGATGTTGCCGCCAACCAGCGTGAGCGCCGCGCGTTCCGTGTGCAACGAAGGGTTGAAGGTAATCACGCCGTTAATGCTGCCCGCGCCGTTACCCGGGTAAGTTGCCGAAATCTCCGTCGGGCCGCCCAGCACTTCAGCGCCGGTCGTCAGATCGAGCGCGTGCAGCCGGTGATGGATGCCCCCGCCACTGTCTTTCGTCATAGCCACGGCATACAGCACGCCATTCGTGCCGCGACTGCGGTCGATGACCGGCGTCGACGTAATGCCAATCTCCGGGGTGATGTCCTGGCAACCGCGGTCGTCGCTGGACGTTTCGCCGCTGCCGGTCAACGAGACCTTCCACAGTTGCACGAACGATGTGGCGTCATAGGCGTAGACGCTGTTGTGTTCGGTGACCACGTACACCACGTCGCGCGATGCACCGCCGATCGGCAGGTTCGTGACGAAAAGCGGCTGAGCGTCGACCTTGCCGTCTGCTGCAAGAAACGCGACTTTGCCGAAGTTTGTCGAATTGACGTTCGCCGGCGTGAGCGTAGTCTCGGCGAGCATCTGACCGGTACGGCCGAGATCGTTGTGATGCATGAGGACGTCGGTGGCGTAGGCCGCCGCTGCCGCCGCAGTAGCGCCCGTACTGCTCGTTCCAGTGCCTGTGCCCGTTCCGGCGCTGGTGGTCGAGCCAGTGCCGGTGCTACTCATTCCGGAACCGGTGCCGCTGGTCCCGGTGCCACTGGTGCCCGTACTGCCCGAACCCGAGCCGCTTGCCGATCCGCTACCACTTCCACCCGCTGCCCCCGAAGCCGTAGCGGGCGCGCCGCCGCCACCACCGCCACCGCACGAAACGAAACAAGTGGCAACGGCGATCAGCGCCGCCACTGTCCCTCGGCGGGACCATACGCCCAGCACGGACGTCTCAACGCCAGCTTGCGAGATTCGCATATTCGCCTCGTCTCCTGAACGATGCGACGGTCAGCTCCGCACAACGAACGGTGTGCGTGGAGAATCACGTCGCGTGCCGTAAGAGAGGAGTTCGCCACGTGCGTCTTCCGATCGTTGAATGCGTTGGTTGCCCTTACGGTGGATTAACCGTACGCTGTTTGCAAAGGTGTTTGCCGCCATCGTTTCGCCTCTCGCCGCCATACATGGCAATACCTGAGGGGAACGCGGCCTGGCTGCAGCAGGCGCTGGACGGAACTCGATCAGTAGTACGGATAAGGGGCATACATTACCGGCGGCGGCCCGTAGTAGCGGGGCGGCGGAGCAACATATACCGGCTGCGGCGCATAGACCGGCATCTGCGGCTGCGCGATCGTGTTGCCCTTCGACGTCATGCACTGCGCGTACGCTGCGTCGTACCGCGCCTGCATGCTGTTGGCCGAATACTGTGCGCCGTTTGCGCCGGCCGCGCCGCCGAGCAGCAAGCCGCTGCCTGCGCCAATGGCCGCGCCCGCGCCCGCATTGCCCGCCGCCGCGCCGATGAGCGCGCCGACCGCGGCACCGCCCAGCGTGCCCACCGCAGCGCTATTGACGCTGTTCGTGGTCGAACTCTGCGCCGCGCCGGCCGCGTCAGACGAATGGTAGGCGTAGTCGCGGCAACTATAGTCGTCCTGCTGGAACTGATTGAGCGGCTCGCCGCTGCGCGGCAGCGCGACAATGGAAGGACCGCTCGGCGGCACTACCGCACAGCCGCCAAGGAGCGCCAGAGCGACCGCGCCCGCAGGCAGCGCGACGCGTATCGATTTAAGACTTGAGATCATGGGGGCGCACGTTTCGTCATGAGAGAAACATACGGTAGGCCAATTTGCGTGCGCCTTGTTTACGAGATAGTTACCGTATTTTTACCGCGTATATCGAGATGCGCCGCCGACAGGCTGAAAACGCTTTGAGCGCCTGATTGCCGTTACCAACTGTGACAAAGATGATCTGGCTCGCCACATGCGTCAAAAGGCCCCGTCAGAGGAACTGAGCTGACGGGGCGATTCGACCTATCGGGCGATGTCGAAGCGGTCGAGATCCATCACTTTGGCCCAGGCTGCAACGAAGTCGCGGATGAATTTTTCCTGTGCGTCTTCGCTTGCATAGACTTCGCACAGCGCTCGCAGTTGGGCATGCGAACCAAAGACCAGGTCGACGCGCGTGCCCGTCCATTTGAGCTCGCCGGTCTTGCGATCACGCCCCTCGAACACATCACGGGCGGAGGACAGCGGCTTCCACTCCGTACCCATATCGAGCAGGTTACGGAAGAAGTCATTGGACAGCGTCTCTGGCCTGTGGGTGAATACGCCGTGCGAATCCTGCCCCGCGTGAACATTCAACGCGCGCAAGCCGCCGATCAGCACCGTCATCTCCGGCGCGGTCAACGTCAGCAATTGCGCCTTGTCGATCAGCAACGCTTCCGCCGGGGCGCGGTACTTGGCCTTCAGGTAGTTGCGAAAGCCATCGGCAAGCGGTTCGAGCGCCGCGACGGATTGCACGTCGGTCTGCTCCTGCGAGGCGTCCATGCGGCCCGGCGTGAAAGGCACGCTCACCTGATGACCGGCGCTCTTCGCAGCCTGCTCGACGGCGGCGCCACCGGCCAGCACGATCAGGTCGGCCAGCGAAATCTTCTTGCCGCCAGTTTGCGCGGCGTTGAACTCGCTCTGGATGCCTTCGAGAACTTTCAGCACCTTCGCCAGTTGCTCAGGCTGATTCACCGCCCAGTCTTTCTGCGGCGCGAGGCGAATGCGTGCACCGTTGGCGCCGCCACGCTTGTCCGAGCCGCGGAACGTGGAGGCCGACGCCCATGCCGTCGACGCCAGTTGCGAGACCGACAGTCCCGACGCGAGAATCTTCTGCTTGAGCGAGGCGATGTCCTGCTCGTTCACCAGCGGATGGTCGACCTCCGGAATCGGGTCCTGCCAGATCAGTTTTTCGGCCGGCACTTCCGGTCCGAGATAGCGGGCGTGCGGCCCCATGTCGCGGTGAGTCAGCTTGAACCAGGCACGAGCGAACGCATCGGCGAGCTGGTCCGGGTTCTCCAGGAAACGCCGCGAAATCTTCTCGTAGGCGGGATCGAAGCGCAGCGAGAGGTCCGTGGTGAGCATCGTCGGGCGCAGCTTCTTCGAGGGATCGTGAGCATGCGGGATCGTTTCGCCGGCATCCTTGGCGACCCACTGATGCGCGCCGGCGGGGCTTTTGGTCAACTCCCATTCGTACTTGAAGAGGTTTTCGAAGAATCCGTTGCCCCACCTGGTCGGCGTGGTGGTCCAGGTCACTTCCAGACCGCTGGTGATCGTGTCGCCGCCCTTGCCCGTGCCGAAGCTGTTCTTCCACCCAAGCCCCTGGTTCTCGAGATCGGCGGCCTCGGGTTCAGGGCCGACGTTGTCGGCCGGACCTGCGCCATGCGTCTTGCCGAACGTGTGACCGCCGGCGATCAGCGCGACGGTCTCTTCGTCGTTCATGGCCATGCGCGCGAAGGTTTCGCGAATGTCGTGTGCCGCGGCGAGCGGATCCGGATTGCCGTCGGGACCTTCCGGGTTCACATAGATGAGGCCCATCTGCACCGCACCCAGCGGATTTTCCAGGTTTCGCCCGCTGGTGTCGCGGCTCACCTCTTCGCCGTGCTTTTCTTCGTCAGCGACGATCACGCCACCGTCGTCGTTGTCGCCGGCTGCGCCTTTGCCATAGCGGACGTCGCCACCGAGCCAGGTCTTTTCATTGCCCCAGTAGACGTCCTGGTCCGGCTCCCACGTGTCCTCGCGACCACCCGCGAAACCGAACGTCTTGAAGCCCATGGTTTCGAGCGCGACGTTGCCGGTGAGAATCAACAGGTCGGCCCAGGAAATCTTCTGCCCGTACTTTTGCTTGATCGGCCAAAGCAGGCGGCGAGCCTTATCCAGGCTGACGTTGTCAGGCCAGCTGTTGAGCGGCGCGAACCGTTGCTGGCCGCGCCCTGCGCCGCCGCGGCCGTCGCCGATTCGATAGGTGCCCGCGCTGTGCCACGCCATGCGGATGAACAGCGGGCCGTAGTGGCCGAAGTCCGCGGGCCACCAATCCTGCGAGTTGGTCATCAATGCCGCAAGGTCCTTCTTCACTGCCGCCAGGTCGAGGCTCTTGAACGCCTCGGCATAGTTGAAGCTGCTGTCCAACGGGTTCGACTTGCCGGAGTGCTGGCTGAGCAGATCCAGCCGCAACTGCTTCGGCCACCAGTCACGGTTCGTGGTGCCGCCGCCGGCGGCATGATTGAACGGGCACTTTGCTTCGCTTGACATGCGTTACCTCCTTGGGAGACGTAAACCGGGATGTTCTACTGTGGCGTCAGACCGCCAGGCGCGACGACGATCCGGCGCTGGCGGGTCTGCCTGAAACCTCGTGGTGCGCGCTTTCTGACCTACCGCGGCTGATCACCCGCGGCACGTGGCCGTGCTGCGACGCGGGCTATCGTGGCGTGCAATTGGACGAGAATGGCTCACCGTTTCAGATCTGTTGGGAACTAAAATATACGTGAGAGTTTCTCGCAATAGAAAGCGTTTCCTGCAATGGTATTGATAGGTCGTGACTATAACGTGGCCACCGGAAAGGCGTTTGCTCGGTGCCAGGATGGAAAACGCCCCGGCCGCAATGAGCACACTGCGCGGCAGCACCGATAAGACAACGCCTCCGGAAACGGCACTCCCGCATCATGTATCGGTCGGGCCGACGACATGACCGCTCGCCCAATCAAAGAGAATCGTTCCTTCCGGGCAACGCGAAGTGTGTCTGGATGCTCGGCAATCGCTCGCGCCCCTCGCGAGCCATCGCGCATGGCAAACCGCGTGGATTGCATTGAAGCCTGGAGAATCAGCCTGAGTATTGATTAGGCATCCGATACGTTATCGAAGCACAAACACACGCAAGGCCCGTGTTCCTGCTAGCCCGCCGAACGACCAAACAGGGAAAAATGCTTTGACGCTTTGTGCGGGGCGTCGTCGCCGATCACACCGAATTCGATCGGAAAACGCATGTAGAAAACGTGCACGTTTTCGGCGCGCACAATATCGAGAAGCTGCTGCGCTTCCGCTTCCGTCACGGCAAGAATGATCTGAACCGGCTGATCGTCGAGTTTGAGCATATGCGCCGCGTGACGCGAACCGGCGTGGCCGATCCCTTCGGCACAATTGATGACGGTCGCGCCGCCGATCCCGAGTTGGCGCACCTCATGCAACAGCCATTCGCATACGGTCTGATGGCCGTGCTTCCGGTTGTGTTCCGTATAGAACGTCAGTTGATAGCCGTTCATCGTGCCTCTCCGCTGCCGGACGCGGGGTCGCGCCCAGCTTGATTCATTCTAGTCTATCGCCCACACGACACACGAGCGTGCCCGGCACTGTCGCGCCTGCGGGGGCGACCGGGGTCTCTGCCGAACATCGGCATAAACGCGGACGCTACTCGCCACCCTCCTGTGCGTCTGCGCCAAGCACTTCGTATTCGATGGGACAACGCGTGTAGAAGAGATGAACACCGCCATGCCGCAGGCTATCGAGTAGTGCGTCGATGCGATCATCCGCCGCCGCCACCGTGACGACCACCGGTTGGTCGACCAATTCGAAAAACCGCGCCGCGTGGTACTTGCCGTGCGCGTCGATGCTTTCGCTCACTTCGATCACTGTCGCACCCTCGATGCCGGCAGCCTTCGTCCTGTCGAGAATCCAGTCGACGATGGTCATGTGGCTCTTGCGGTGGCTCTGGTTGGCTGCAAACAGCGTCAGTTGACTGCCTTTCATGAGGAACTCCGATTGGGCTCCATGATGCATGCATGAATTGTCGTTTCGCGCAGAAGGCCGCGACAGGCTACGACTTCCTGATCGAGGAGACTCGCAGACTTCAACCTTCGATTCTCTCGACACTCATACTACCCCCGAGCAACCGCCTCGCTCGAATGCCTTGTGAAATGAATCGTGTGAACCAATTGTGTAAAACGAATCGCGGGCACAAAAAAGCCCTCTCGCGGAGGGCTTTCATATTGGCGACAGTTTGCAAAGCTTATTGCGGCAGACCGCATCAACCTTTGCTCAACCGCAAACTCACGCGAAGTTCTTCGACGCGAATTCCCAATTGACGATGTTCCAGTACGCTTCGACGAACTTCGGACGCGCATTGCGGTAGTCGATGTAGTAAGCGTGTTCCCACACGTCGATCGTCAGCAGTGCTTTCGCGTCGGTGGTCAGCGGCGTGGCGGCGTTGCTCGTCGACACCAGGTCGAGCGAACCGTCAGCCTTCTTCACGAGCCATGCCCAACCCGAGCCGAACGTGCCGACTGCGGTCTTGGCGAACTCTTCCTTGAACTTCTCGAACGAACCCCACTTGGCGTTGATCGCGTCAGCGAGCGCGCCGGTCGGAGCACCGCCACCTTGCGGCGACAGGCTGTTCCAGAAGAACGTGTGGTTCCACACTTGAGCCGCGTTGTTGAACACGCCGCCCGATGCCTTCTTGACGATTTCCTCGAGCGACAGGTTCTCGAACTCCGTGCCCTTGATCAGATTGTTCAGGTTGGTCACATAGGTCTGGTGATGCTTGCCGTAGTGAAACTCGAGCGTCTCTTCCGACATGTTCGGAGCGAGTGCGTTTTTCGCGAACGGCAGCGGCGGGAGCGTATGTTCCATGGTGCTTTCCTTCTGTCTGTATCTGTTGTGGGGGAGTCTGCGGATAACGCTTTAGAGCACTCGATTGTAGGCGAGTTGGAAAAACCCCGCAAACCAACGGACTTTATGTCCGGCATCGGCGAACATGCCGCACACATAGCGTGATTAATGCCTTCGCACACGGTGTGCCCGATCGTTGCCATCGTCAAAAAGGACGTCCGCTCACACCGTCGGCGAAGTGTCAGAAACCGTCCGTCAGGCGCGGCTGCACATCCGCGAGCGCAATGTCCGCGCTGCCTTCCGCGAGATGCACCGTCAAACGCCGCCCCGGCTTCAACGACGACGGCGCGCGCACCGCGCGCCCGCTCTGGGCGTCGAGGACGGCAGCATAACCACGCTCGAGCGTACGCTGCGGACTGAGCACTTCGAGACGCGCGGCAAGCGTGTCGATGCGCGCGGTCTGACGTTCATGCTGGCGTAACAAAGCCGCGTCCAGACGCTGCGAGAGATTGCCGAGCTTGGCCTGATGCCCCGCGAGATCCGGACGCCAGCGCTGCCAGCGCATCTGTAGCAGCGAAAACCGCGCTCGTGCGTCACGCACCGGGCGCGTGCCCGCCGATGCGAGCCTCACGCTCAACTGCTGCACATGCGTGCGCTGCCGCGCAAGACGTTCGGCCGGCGACACCAGCCGGCGCGCGAGCCAGTCGAGTTGCTGGGCGCGCCGCTCCATCATGCGGCCGAAGCCGCGGGCGAGCGTCGCGTGGCGATGGTCGAGCTCACGCAGCAGCAGCACGCGCTGCGGACTCACCAGTTCGGCGGCGCCGGTCGGTGTCGGTGCGCGCACGTCGGCGGCAAAATCGGCAATCGTGAAATCGGTTTCGTGACCGACTCCGCTCACCACCGGAATGGCGCTTTCCGCAATCGCGCGCGCGAGGACTTCTTCGTTGAACGCCCACAGGTCTTCGATCGAGCCGCCGCCACGGCAGACGATCAGCACATCGACTTCGCGCCTTGCGTTGGCGGCATCGACCATGGCGGCGAGCTTGGCGCTCACGCCCACACCCTGCACCGGCGCCGGATAGACGATCACCGGAATGTGCGGCGCGCGGCGCGACAGCGTGGTCAGGACATCGCGCAAAGCCGCGGCCTGCAACGACGTGACAATGCCGATCGCGCGCGGATGAGGCGGCAACGCGCGTTTTCGCTCGGCGGCAAAGAGACCCTCGGCTTCGAGCTGCGCTTTCAGCCGGAGGAACGCTTCGTAAAGACGCCCCTGCCCCGTGCGCCGCACCGCTTCCACATTCAATTGCAGTTCGCCGCGCGGCTCGTACATCGTCACCAGCGCGCGCACTTCGATGCGATCGCCTTCGCGTGGCGTGAATTCGGCGTATTGCGCCCGCCCGCGGAACATCACGCAACGCATCTGCGCCTGCGCGTCCTTGATCGAGAAATACCAATGGCCGCTTGCGGCGCGGGTGAAGTTGGACACTTCGCCGGCGACCCAGACGAGCGGAAACGAGCGTTCGAGCATCGTGCCGATCGCGCGATTAAGCGCCGAGACGGGAACGACGACTTCACCGCCGGGCGCGGCCGACGAGGAAAAAGGGCTTTCGGGATTCATGCGAGGAATAGGGGTGGCTGGCCGGACAGACGATAGACCGAGCGGCCATCGCCGTCCAGCGTGGCGCTCGAATTGTTAAAAGTGTCCACATGGCGGGACCTGCCAGACGAATCCCGCCAGACTGCCCGCGCAAGCGCATGAATTCAAAGCATGTCGTTGATTTATATGGCGTTTACATCTCACCAAAGAGAATGATTACCGATCACGAGCGCGCGGACCGGCACTCTCCGCTCATCGGATGGCAGGTTCTCCACAAAGTTATCCACAGGCGGTGCCCGACATCGTCAGGGTCGTTTCGACGCGCGCCGCCCCGCAGGCGACTTGCCGGGCGGGACGCACGCGCGCTAGAGTGGCGGGTTCGACGGCATGCCGAACGTCCTCGCGGCGTCCGGCATTGCGGCGCCCTCGCCCTGTGCCGCCCCTGTTTCGCCTTTGGCCTCATTCTCGACAGTCCGGAGAACCGCGTTGATGCTTGCCCCGCGTTTTGCGCCTAGCTCCTTCATGCCGCCGTCCCGGCGCTTTCCGACGGACGGCGCGCCGTTCGTCCGTGCGACCCGCCCATGAGCGAAATTCACAACCGTCTCGAAGCACGCCTCGCGCGCGAATGGCAGCAGCGTGGCCCGCTTGCATGGGCGCTGACGCCGTTCGCCTGCGTGTTCGGCGCGATCGCCGCCGCGCGCCGCGCCGCCTTTTCGTTCGGCTGGTTGAAATCGGTTCGCGTCGGTGTGCCCGTGGTGGTGGTCGGCAATGTGACCGTCGGGGGCACCGGCAAGACGCCCACGGTGATCGCGCTCGTCGAAGCGTTACGCGCCGCGGGCTTCAAGCCCGGTGTGGTGTCGCGCGGTTACGGCGCGCGCGTGACGAGCCCGACACGGGTCACGCCCGCATCGGCGGCGAGCGTGGGCGGCGACGAGCCGCTGCTGATCGCCCGCCGTACCGGCGCGCCGGTCTGGGTCTGTCCGGATCGCGTGGCGGCCGCGCAGGCGCTGTGCGCCGCGCACCGCGAAGTCGACGTGATCGTGAGCGATGACGGCTTGCAGCATTACCGGCTCGAACGCGACGCCGAACTGGTCGTGTTCGATCACCGGCTCGGCGGCAATGGTTTTCTGCTGCCGGCCGGCCCGCTGCGCGAGCCCTTGTCGCGCCGCCGCGATGCGACGCTCGTCAATGATCCTTACGCGCGCACGCTGCCCGCGTGGCCGAACACCTTCGCGTTGAAACTCACGCCCGGCGACGCGTGGCATCTGGACAATCCCGCGTTGCGCCGACCGCTCGCGCAATTCAGCGGCGATCGCGTGCTGGCCGCGGCCGGCATCGGCGCGCCGGAGCGGTTTTTCGCCACGCTGCGCGCCGCCGGCCTGACGCCGGCCACCCGCGCGTTGCCGGATCATTACGCGTTCGAACGCAATCCTTTTACCGACGTGGACGCCGACGCCATCCTGATAACAGAAAAGGATGCGGTAAAATTAGGGTCCTGGCACGACGCGCGCATCTGGGTAGTCCCGGTCGAAGCCGCGCTCGATCATCGCCTCATCGCATTAGTTGTGGAGAAAGTCCGTGGACGCTCGCCTGCTTGAAATTCTCGTCTGCCCGATCTGCAAGGGCCCGCTCAGCTACGACCGCGCCGCGCAGGAACTGATCTGCAACGCGGACAAGCTCGCCTATCCGATCCGCGACGGGATTCCCGTCATGCTCGTCGACGAAGCGCGGCAAACCGTGGAAGGCACGCCGGTCGATCTGAATCCGGGTTCCGTGGCCTGAAGCCGGGCCGACTCGCACCGGGCGGCCGCCATGCCGGCGCCCCTTGTGTTTCGATCCGCATCCGCCGTCTTTCCGGTCCGCGCCCTTGCAGTTTGCGCGGCCACCTTCCCGCGGTTTCATCGCCGCCCGCCGTTCCGCCCGTCTCTGCGCCTGTCCTGCCGATGACCCACGCCAACACCACCACGCCTCCGTTCATCGCCGTCGTCCCGGCCCGGCTCGCCTCGACGCGTCTGCCCAACAAGCCGCTCGCCGATATCGGCGGCAAGCCGATGGTGGTGCGGGTCGCGGAACGCGCGCGCGAATCGGGCGCGCAGCAGGTGCTGGTCGCCTCGGACGCGCAAGCGGTGCTCGACGCCGCCCGCGATCACGGCTTCGAAGCCGTGTTGACGCGCGCGGACCATCCGTCCGGCACGGACCGCCTCGCGGAAGTCGCGGCGCAATTCGGCTGGAGCGACGACACGATCGTGGTCAACGTACAGGGCGACGAGCCGCTGATCGATCCAGCACTCGTGTGCGGCGTGGCGTCGCACCTTGCGGCGAGCAGTGGTTGCGCGATCGCCACTGCTGCCCACCCGATCACCGACCCCGCCGAAATTTTCAACCCGAACGTCGTCAAGGTCGTGCTCGACGCGCGCGGTATCGCGCTGTACTTCTCGCGCGCGCCGATTCCCTGGGCACGCGACGCGTATCAGCCGCACTGGCCCAATGTCGCGTCGATGCCCACTCCGCCCGCGCCCGCGGTGGTTCATCGGCATATCGGCCTGTACGCGTATCGCGCGCAATTCCTGCGCACCTACCCGAGCCTCGCGATCTCGCCGATCGAACAGGTCGAAGCGCTCGAACAACTGCGCGCGATGTGGCATGGCGAGCGGATCGCGGTGCTCGTCACCCACGACGTGCCGCTGCCCGGCGTCGACACGCCCGCCGATCTCGCGCGCGTGCAGGCTTTATTCGGGTCTTGAGCGCAAAAACCCATGGCATAATCGGACGGTTGTGCGCGCCTCCCGAGACAAACGAGGTTCAGGGTTTGCCCGGTCGCGCCGTTGCGGTCCTGCAGCGCCGTTTCTTTAACGTGCAGCGCGAGACTCGTACCGGCGCCGACGCGGAGCCCTTCGAGACATCGTGGGACGGCTGCAGCGCCACCAAAGAATTCACATAGATCTGGAGATAGCACATGCGTTTGATCCTATTGGGTGCGCCCGGCGCGGGTAAGGGCACTCAGGCGACCTTCATCAAGGAAAAGTTCGGCATTCCGCAAATTTCCACCGGCGACATGCTGCGTGCGGCCGTCAAGGCAGGCACGCCGCTCGGCCTCGAAGCGAAGCGCTTCATGGATGCCGGCGAACTGGTCACGGACGAGTTGATCATCAACCTGGTGAAGGAACGTCTGCAGCAGGCCGACTGCGCGAACGGCTACCTGTTCGACGGTTTTCCGCGCACCATCCCGCAAGCCGAGGCGATGAAGCAGGCCGGCGTCGCGATCGACTACGTGCTGGAGATCGACGTGCCGTTCGACGAGATCATCTTGCGTATGAGCGGTCGCCGTTCGCACGCCGCGTCGGGCCGTACGTATCACGTCAAGTTCAATCCGCCGAAAGTGGAAGGCGTGGACGACGTAACAGGCGAACCGCTGATCCAGCGCGACGACGACAAGGAAGAAACGGTCAAGAAGCGTCTGGAAGTGTACGAGGCGCAAACCAAGCCGTTGATCGAGTACTACAACACCTGGGCGAAGAACGGCGATTCGTCGACCTCGTTGAAGGCGCCGCAGTATCGCCGCATTTCGGGGCTCGGCAGCGTCGAGGAAATTCGTGAACGCGCATTCGAGGCATTGAAATAAGCGCATTTTCGTTTGCGTTTGTTTCAATAGGACCCGCCCTTGCCGGCGGGTTTTTTATTGCATTGCGCGGATGCAGTGCCCGTTCTCTGCGCGCCGCACCTCGCATTACTTAGCCATCCATAATGGTTTGCTTTCAGCCCGTCGCGCTTTCCGCGTTGCAGCATAGTCGTTACAATCGATCATCGAGAAAATATTCGATCTAGACACTACTGAACCGTAGCAAAGGAGAAGACATGGAGATTCGTGACAATGTGTTCCTGATCACCGGCGGTGCGTCAGGCTTGGGCGCAGCCACGGCGCGCCTGCTCGTCCAAAATGGCGGCAAGGTGGTGCTCGCCGACCTGAATGTGGAGGCCGGCGAGGCGCTCGCCAGGGAACTCGGCGGTGTCTTCGTCAAATGCGACGTCAGCCGCGAAGACGACGCCACGCAAGCCGTCGATGCCGCCACCAAACTCGGCACGCTGCGCGGCCTCGTCAATTGCGCGGGTGTCGCGCCTGCCATCAAAACGGTCGGCAAGGACGGCCCCCATCCGCTCGATTCGTTCGCGCGCACCATCTCGATCAACCTGATCGGCACGTTCAACATGATCCGGCTTGCCGCCGCAGCCATGTCGAAGAACGAGCCGAATGCGAATGGCGAGCGTGGCGTGATCATCAATACGGCGTCGGTGGCCGCCTACGATGGCCAGATCGGCCAGGCGGCTTATGCCGCGTCCAAGAGCGGCGTGGTCGGCATGACGCTGCCCATTGCCCGTGACCTGTCGCGCAACGCAATCCGCGTGATGACCATTGCGCCGGGCATTTTCGAAACGCCCATGCTGCTCGGCATGCCGCAGGAAGTGCAGGACGCCCTCGGCGCGATGGTGCCGTTCCCACCGCGTCTCGGCAAACCGGCGGAGTACGCGATGCTGGCCAAGCAGATCTTCGACAACCCGATGCTCAATGGTGAAGTGATCCGCCTGGACGGCGCGATCCGCATGCAGCCGAAGTGAGCGTCCATGCGGCGTGCCGTCTGAAAGGGGCGCGTCAATGAAAAACGCCTGCATACGAATGTATGCAGGCGTTTTGTTTTGAGCCGTACCAGCGGGCGCTACCCCCACTGCGCACTGCCTAGTCGCGATCGTTGTGCTGGGTGCGCTGACGCAGTTCGTGCAATTGCGACTCGACCACGGTCGCGTCTTCGGCATCCGGCCGGTCGCCGAGATAACGCTCCAGGTCTTCGAGCGCGGGGCGCAGGTAATCGAGCCGTGCATACGCGAAGCCGCGGTCGCGCACTTCTTCGATACTCTCCGGCAGCAGGATCACGAGACGCTGCTGCACCGCCAGCAAACGCTGCCAGCGTTCCGTCTGAAGATACGTGGACTTCAGGTTGCGCAGCATGCGGGCGATGATCTCGCGGCGCGTGGCCGGTTGCAGCAGCATGCGCAGCGCCCTGCTCACCGATTCGCCCGCCGACGCGACATAAGGCTCCAGCATCTCCACCATCTCCGACTCGGACAGCGAATGTCCGCTGGTCGGATCGAGCATCACGTCGCCGTCGGGCGTGGTCACGCGCAACAGGAAGTGGCCGGGAAAAGACACGCCGCGCGCCGGAACGCCGATCTGCTCAGCCATCTCCAGATACAGCACGGCCAGCGAAATCGGAATGCCGCGGCGCCGCTTGAGCACCGCGTTCAGATGGCTGTTGTCCGGGTCGTAATAGTCGTTGAGATTGCTGGCGAAACCCAGCTCGCGAAAGAAGAACCGGTTCAGAATGCCGACTTTCTGCTTGATGTCGGCGTCGTCCGGCATGCGCCGCTGCAGACGCACCACCAGCTCGTCGATCTCGGCGAGCGTGGCTTGCAGATCGAGGTCGGGATAAGCATCCTGCGCGAGCGAGAGCGCCGCCTCGGTCAACGGAAGACTGTCGTCTTCGGCAACCAGCGTGCTGAAATAGTCGAGAACTCGCGTCATCGTGATCACTTCGCTCGCCTTTTGAAATACGCGTACTTGAAGCCCATCAGCCAAAGCATACCGAAATATAGCGCGGCGAACAGAACGAGGCACGCTGCGAGCAACGCCATGCGGTCGACCGGCCGGCTATGCAAGCCGATCCAGTCAAAGCTGATCGCCAGCCAGTGCATCGCGCCAGCCAGCACCAGGCAGGCGCCGAGCAACTGCACGAAGAATTTCAGCCAGCCGCTCGACGGCGTATAGATGCCGCGTTTGCGCAGGCCGAGAAACAGCAGCAGCGCATTACCGCAAGCGCCGAGCCCGACGCTCAGCGTCAAACCTGCATGAGCGAAAATCGGCACGAACAGATAGTTGCTCAACTGCGTGAGAATCAACACGCCGACACCGATCTTCACCGGCGTCTTGATGTCCTGCTTGGCGTAGAAACCCGGCGCGAGGATCTTGATGAGAATGAGGCCGATCAGCCCGACGCCGTACGCGGACAGCGCGCGGGAGGTCATCACCACCGAGTTGCCGTCGAACTTGCCGTAGTGGAACAGCGTGGCGGTCAGCGGCTCTGCGAAGAAAAACAGCGCGACGGCGCTCGGCGCGGCGAGCAGAAAGGTGACGCGCAAGCCCCAATCGAGCAGCGACGAATACTCATGCGGATCGGCGTCGACGTGCGCCTTCGAGAGGCTCGGCAGCAGGATCGTGCCGAGCGCGACACCCAGCAGCGCGGTCGGGAACTCCATCAGCCGGTCGGCGTAGTTGATCCAGGACACCGCCCCCGGGCCGATGCGCGACGCGATATTCGTGTTGATGATCAGGCTGATCTGCGCGACCGAGACGGCGAACATCGCGGGCACCATCTTGGACAGCACGCGCTTCACGCCGCGATGCGCGAGCGCCTTCACCGGATTCAGGCCGATGCGCGGAATCATGTCGATCTTCTTCAGACCCGGCAGTTGCACGACGAACTGCAGCACGCCGCCCGCGATCACCGCCCACGCGAGCGCATAGACCGGCGTTTGCAGGCGCGGCGCGACGAACACGGCGGCGACGATGAACGCGACGTTCAGCAGAACCGGCGCGAATGCGGGCAGCGAGAAGTTCTTGTACGTATTCAGCACGCCCGACGCCAGCGACGTCAGCGAAATGAAAATGATGTACGGGAACATGATGCGCGTCATGGTGACCGCGAGCGCGTACGCCTGGCCCTCGTGCGCGAGGCCCGAGGCGACGATGAACACCACGCCCGACGCGCCGACCACGCCGATCAGCGAGAGGACGGCGAGCGCCCAGGCGAGCACCGTCGACGTGGCGTCGACCAGTGCCTTGGTGGCGTCATGGCCTTGCTGATTCTTGAACTCGGCGAGGATCGGCACGAAGGCCTGCGAGAACGCGCCTTCAGCGGAGATGCGGCGCAGCAGGTTCGGAATGCGGAAGGCGACGTAGAACGCGTCAGTGTATTGACTGGCACCGAACGCGCGTGCGATCAGCGTTTCGCGGGCCAGTCCGGTCACGCGCGACAGCAGCGTGAAGCCGCTGACCGTCAGCAGGGCTCGGAATAGATTCATGGGGCGCTTATTATACGGGTGCCGCAAGTGCGGACGACGAGCCGGAACGCGATTCGGACCGATTTGCCGCGCAGACGTTCGATCCGACAGGCGGATTGGCGCGTTTTTTGTGGCCCGCCCGCGCGGCGGCGTCCTGTCGGACATCCCCGCAGCCCACTTCCAGGCGGACTCCGGCCAGACTTCGGGCGGCGGCCCCGGCATCGCCGCCAGCCGGGTGCCAGGCTTTACGCCACGGGGCGGCAGGACTTCGTAGCGCTTTCCCGTTGCCACGTGCCTGATTTTGTTGCTATAATCGCCGGTTTCGAAGCTCGCTCAACTTTCGGTCTACTTCCAGACGAGGTCGCGGCCGGCGACACGCCACCTGCGAACATCCTCGAATAGCCCGAAAACACAGGCCAGCCTTCACGTAGTCCGATCGATTTTTTTCGACACTTTTGCGCTCTTGGGCAATCGCTTCCAAGAGTTCGATCTAAAAGCAGCACCTCACCACTTGAAGGTCAGGTACTGGAAACAGGAACAGGATAAGGAACCGTCATGGCTAACTCCGCACAAGCACGCAAGCGCGCCCGCCAGGCCGCCAAGGCAAACTCGCACAACTCGGCACTGCGCTCGAAGTTCCGCACGGCTATCAAGGCTGTCCGCAAGGCGATCGACGCCGGCGACAAGGCTAAGGCCGCTGAGATCTTCCAGGCATCGTCGAAGACCATCGACATCATTGCCGACAAGAACATCGTTCACAAGAACAAGGCTGCTCGCCATAAGAGCCGCCTCGCTGCAGCCATCAAGGGTCTGCAAGCGTCCGCAGCGCAGTAATTCCGGTCAGCCCGCTTCGGTGGGCTACCTCCTGTTTCCGCTGCACAGAAAGGCCCGCCTCGGCGGGCTTTTTTGCTTGGCACCGGCGCAGGCCGATCGTGCGCCCCACTCGCCGATGCTTCGGTTGCAAAAAAACCCGCTGCTGGCGGGTTTTTGTTTTTGCCGACTCGACTGGCTTGCGCCTTAGCGCGTGTTCTTGGTCTGCTGCGTACCATGCTCCGGCGGCAACTCGCAAGCCTCGGTCACGATAAGGTCGTTGTCTTTCGCGAAGTTGAGGACGAAGTCGAAAGCCATCGGCTCGATGTCACGCAAGCGCGAATCGAGAATCACGCACTTGAGGTCGCCGAGCATGGTCGGCCGGACGTAAAGCGAGTACTGCATATAAGCGTTCGGCCCCTTCCTTGCACCGGGGCCGAAGCACGCCATGACGCCTGCGAGGCGCTCCGACCAGTCGCTCGGCCGAAACTTTTTTCCCGTCGACGTGATGCCCTGAATGAAATATTCGGTTGGAGCTGCTTCGGCCATGTAGGAATACCTGTGTGACTGCCCAGCGGGATGACGGCAAAGCGAACGGCGAAGCGGCTGTGAATTGCCTGGACTCGCCGACCATGCCGCGATGGCGAACCACACCACCGGAACCGCGAAGGGCCGGCTGAGCCGCCTTTGCGCTTGTCATGACGGCACACCGCGAGCAGGCCTTTCCGAGCCGCGCGAGCCGTGTCCCGCAAGCGAAATACCGGCCTGCTGGGCTTTGGGATAACCCGTAGATTATAGCGCAGCGGACCTTTTTCCGCAGCGCACACAAGACAAGTCTGAGATATCGGCGACGCTTTCAGCCGGCTTGCCTGGCCTTTTGGCCGACTCGTCAAATCGGGCGAAATCCTTTATGCTGCATTGAGTTACCACAAACGACGGCGGCGCCGTCCGGCAATCCTGCCGGGTGAGACCGCCGTATTTGTTTCATGACCGCCAAGAAAATTCGCCACTACCTGCAGTTCAAGGATTTCTCGCTGGAAGACTACGAGTACGTGCTGGAACGCGCGCGCATTCTGAAACGCAAATTCAAGAACTACGAGACCTACCATCCACTGCACGATCGCACGCTGGCGATGATCTTCGAAAAAAATTCGACACGCACGCGCCTGTCGTTCGAAGCCGGCATCTTCCAGTTGGGCGGTCACGCCGTTTTCATGAGCACGCGTGACACACAACTCGGCCGCGGCGAACCGATCGAAGACGCAGCGCAAGTGATCTCGCGCATGGTCGACATCATCATGATCCGCACGTTCGGCCAGGACATTCTCACCCGCTTCGCCGAGAATTCGCGCGTGCCGGTAATCAACGGGCTGACCAACGAATATCACCCGTGCCAGGTGCTGGCGGACATCTTCACGTACTTCGAGCATCGCGGTCCGATTCGCGGCAAGACGGTTGCGTGGGTCGGCGACGCCAACAACATGCTGTACACGTGGATCGAAGCCGCGCAGATTCTCGGCTTCAAGCTGCGCCTGTCCACGCCGCCAGGCTACAAGCTCGACCGCGCCATGGTCGCCGCCGAGAGCGCGCCGTTCTACGAAGAATTCGACGATCCGAACGAGGCCTGCACGGGCGCCGACCTCGTGACCACCGACGTCTGGACCAGCATGGGCTTCGAGGCCGAGAACGAAGCGCGC